>JBEGUW010000146.1:0-8567 GCA_041178665.1 Bacteroidota bacterium | reverse complement strand
AGTCTTTCGACCACAACCTTATCGACAAATCTGCCGAGAAGATTGTGAAGGCCGTGAAGACCACTGGGGTTGTGGTGAGTGGGCCAGTGCCGCTACCAACACGTAAAAGGATTTTTACAGTGTTGCGTTCACCTCACGTAAACAAAAAAGCTAGGGAGCAGTTTCAATACTGTACATACCAACGCTTGATCGACATTTTCAACGGTTCTACAAAGACGGTTGATGCGTTGATGAAGATTGAGTTGCCTAGTGGTGTTGAAGTTGAAATCAAATTGTAAGGAGGGTAGTAGTTATGAATGGAATTATTGGAAAAAAATTGGGTATGACCAGTATCTTTAACGAAGGCGGCAAGCGTTTGGCTTGTACGGTTGTTGAAGCTGGACCATGCGTAGTTACCCAGGTAAAGACAAAAGATACAGACGGTTACGAAGCTGTTCAATTGTCGTGGGGAGAAAAGAAAGACAAGCATACTTCTTCAGCAATGAAGGGTCACTTTACTAAATCAAACACTACACCTAAGCGTGTTGTAATGGAATTCCGTGATGTAGAATCAGCTCCAGAGTTGGGATCTATCATCGATGTGAGTTTGTTTGAGGCGGGCGAGTTTGTTAGCGTGGTTGGAAAAGCCAAAGGAAAAGGTTTTCAGGGTGTTGTAAAACGTCATGGTTTCGCGGGTGTGGGTGAAGCAACTCACGGTCAGCACAACCGTTTGCGTGCACCGGGATCTATTGGAGCTTGTTCATTCCCAGGTCGTGTATTCAAAGGAATGCGCATGGCTGGTAGAACGGGTGGACATCGCGTTAAAATCCAAAACTTGGAAGTGTTGAAAATAGATTCAGAAAGGAACCTAATCGTCATCAAAGGTGCGATTCCAGGTTACAATGGTTCAACAGTAATAATTGAGCGTTAATCATGGAAATTAAAGTATTAAACAAGCAAGGGTCTGAGACCGGAAGAACGGTAACGTTGTCTGAGTCTATATTTGGATTGAGTCCAAATGACCACGCCATATATTTGGATGTAAAGCAGTTCTTGGCAAATCAGCGTCAGGGTACACACAAAACCAAAGAGAGAAAAGAGATACACCGTTCTACCAAGAAGATTTTCCGTCAGAAAGGTACAGGAGGTGCACGTCACGGTTCATTGAAAGCAGGTATTTTTGTAGGTGGTGCTCGTATTCACGGTCCCCGTCCACGTGACTACTCTTTCAAATTGAACAAAAAGTTGAAGCGTTTGGCTCGTTTGTCAGCCCTTTCTTACAAGGCAAGAACAAACAATATTATGATCGTTGAAGATTTTGATATGGCTACGCCAAAGACATCTGAGTTCGCTAACATGTTGAAAGCTTTGAAGGTGACCGGTCGTACATTATTTGTAACGTCTGAGATCCAGAAGAACATCGTATTGAGTGGTCGTAACATTGAAGGTAACACAGTAATGCGTGCTTCAGATATGAACACATACGAAGTGATGAAAGCGGGTCAATTAATTTTAACCGAAAGTTCAATCGCCAAGATTCAGGAGGCAAATACAAAATGATACTTAAGAAGCCGTTGATTACTGAGAAAATGACCGCTATCATGGATAAGCGTGGTCAGTATGGTTTCATCGTTGACCCAAAGTCAAACAAGGATGAAATTAAGAAAGCCATTGAAGAATTCTATGGAGTGGAAGTTGCATCAGTAAACACCATGATCCAGCGGGGGAAGTCGCGTCGTAACAGACGCACAGGCCAAATCTCCGGTTATACTGCAAAGTATAAGAAGGCCATTGTCACATTAAAAGAAGGATTTAACATAGACTTTTACGAAAACATCTAATCATGGCAGTACGTCGTTTAAATCCCACCACGCCTGGTCAACGCTTTAGAGTTGCCAATGCGTTTGCAGAAATCACTGCTAGCAAGCCTGAGAAGAGTTTGTTGGTATCATTGAGCAAATCCGGTGGACGGAATAATCAAGGTAAAATCACCTCTCGTTATATCGGGGGTGGTCACAAACGTCGCTATCGTATCATCGACTTCAAGCGTAATAACTTTGGAGTAGTTGGTGAGGTAATGACAGTAGAATACGATCCAAATCGCAGTGCATTTATTGCTTTGGTTCAATTCGGTGAAGAGAAGAGATACATCATCGCTCCTGCGGGGTTGAAGGTGGGTCAGAAAGTGGAACAGGGTCCAGGCGTATCTCCAGAGATTGGAAATGCAGTGCCATTGGCTGAAATTCCATTGGGAACTTTGATTCACAACATCGAAATGAATCCAGGTCAAGGTGCTAAAATTTGTCGCAGCGCTGGTACATACGCCCAATTGATGGCTCGTGATGGCAAGTATGCTTCAATTAAGTTGCCTTCTGGTGAAAGTCGTTTGATATTGGCTGCATGTCTTGCTGTCATTGGAACGGTAGGAAACCATGAGCACAATCAGGAACGTAAAGGTAAGGCAGGTCGTTCACGTTGGATGGGTATGCGTCCTCGCGTACGTCCTTCTGCGATGAACCCGGTAGATCACCCGATGGGTGGTGGTGAAGGCCGCAACAAGGGAGGTCAGCCTCGTTCAAGGAATCTCATTTACTCTCAGGGTCAAAAGACACGTGCACCGAAGAAAGGTAGCAGTAGCTTGATTATTGAGAAAAGAAAATCAATCCGCAATAAGTAATAGATAAGCGAAATCATGGCAAGATCCATTAAAAAAGGTCCATTTGTAGACGTAAAGCTTTCCAAGAAGGTAGTAGTCCTCAACGATAGCAACAAGAAAACGGTAGTTAAGACCTGGTCAAGAAGAAGCTTGATTATCCCAGACTTTGTGGGACACACGTTTGCTGTTCACAACGGGAATAAGTTTATTCCTGTATATGTTACAGAGAATATGGTAGGACACAAGTTGGGCGAATTTGCACCCACTAGAACATATAAAGGTCACGGTAAATAAACATTGAAGGCATGGAAGCAAAAGCAATTTTAAGAAACTGTCCGTTATCACCACGCAAAATGCGTTTGGTAGCAGATGTTGTACGCGGTGAGCGTGTTGAGCGCGCATTGAACATTCTTCAGTGGAACCAGAAACCTACATATGCAATCTATTTGTCCAAGTTACTCAAGAGCGCAATTGCGAACTGGGGTCAGGCAAATACCGGTGAGCGCATCGAAGACAGCGAGCTGTATGTAAAAACAATCATGGTAGATGGTGGTATAGTGGTAAAGCGTCTAAGAACTGCTCCTCAGGGTCGTGGTTACCGTCAGCGCAAGCGCACGAATCACGTTACGATTGTGATCGACAGTTTGAAGAACAAGGAAGTTAACACCACTAACGAATAATTAAGGATAGCAGAATAGAATATGGGACAAAAGATTAACCCTATAGCATTACGATTAGGAATCATCCGTGGTTGGGACTCCAATTGGTATGGAGGAAAAGATTACGGCGATAGGCTCGTTGAAGACGAGAAAATCCGTAAGTACTTGCAAGTGCGTATTCCAAAAGGAGGCATTTCCAAAGTCGTGATTGAAAGAACACTGAAGCGCATTACTTTGACCATTCACACGAGCCGTCCAGGTATCGTAATTGGTAAAGGGGGCGGGGAAGTTGACGCTATCCGCGAAGAAATTAAAAAGATAACTGGTAAGGATGTTCAAATCAACATCAGCGAGATCAAACGTCCTGAATTGGATGCTCGTTTGGTGGGAGAGAATATCGCCCAGCAGATTGAGAATCGTTTTTCATACAAGAGAGCTATCAAGAATGCAATTCAAGGTACAATGAAAATGGGAGCTGAAGGAATTAAGGTTCGTATCAGCGGTCGTTTGAATGGTGGTGAGATTGCTCGTTCTGAGATGTATAAGGATGGAAGAACTCCATTGCATACATTGCGTGCCAACATCGACTATGCGTTGGTGGAAGCTCAGACGGTTTATGGAAAAATCGGTATCAAAGTATGGTTGTGTAAGGGAGAGATTTACGGAAAGGTAGATTTGGCTCCTCAAGTTGAACAAGAACGTCGCCGTGATGGTGGTGGAAGTCGTCCTGATCGCAGAGATCAGCGTGGTGGAGACCGTAACCGTGGTGGTGGGGATCGTGGTGGAGATCGCCGTAGAAGGAATTAATAAGGAGAATTAAGCTATGCTGAGTCCAAAAAGAACAAAATTTAGAAAACAACACAAGGGAAAAGTGAAGGGTCTTGCTACACGCGGACATTTGATTTCCTATGGTAGCTTTGGATTGAAATCCATGGAGCCATCGTGGATCACAGCCAGACAGCTAGAAGCGGCTCGTATTGCGGTAACGCGTTACTTGAAGCGTGAAGGCCAAGTTTGGATCCGGATCTTCCCAGATAAGCCAATTACCAAAAAGCCTGCAGAGGTACGTATGGGTAAAGGTAAAGGTGCTCCAGAATACTGGGTTGCCATTGTTAAACCAGGAACAATCATGTTTGAAGTAGCGGGTGTACCCATGGAAATAGCCAAAGAGGGTATGCGTTTGGCGGCACAGAAAATGCCGGTAGCTTGCAAATTTGTTGTCCGTCCAGATTATAACGAGGAGAACTAATCAATGAAGTACGCAGATATCAAAACGCTTCCAAATAAAGAGCTAGTTGAGCGCTACAAGGAGGAGAAAAAACGGTTGACGAAACTAAGGTTTCAAAACACTGTTGCTCAAATTGAGAATCCTCATAAAATGAAAGAAGCAAGGAAAGACGTGGCTCGCATGTTGACAGAGTTAAACGCTCGTCGTCAGGAAGCGGAAATGAACGCCATCGAAAGGAAAATCAACCAAAGCCAAGAAAGCCAAGAAAACTAATGGAAACGGTAAGAAACGCAAGAAAAGAGATTGTTGGTGTTGTTGCCAGTGCTAAGATGGATAAGACCATCGTAGTAGCTGTAGTTCGCAACGTGAAACACCCTAAATATGGTAAGTACTTTAAAAAGACCAAGAAGTACACGGCTCATGACGAGGCAAATGTTTGTGGTGAGAACGATATCGTTCGTATCATGGAGACCCGTCCGTTGAGCAAAACCAAACGGTTCAGATTGGTAGAAATCGTAGAAAAAGCTAAATAAGATGGTACAACAAGAATCAAGATTGAGAGTAGCCGATAACAGTGGTGCAAAAGAAGTTCTTTGCATTCGTGTGTTGGGTGGTACTGGTCGTAGATATGCCAGCGTTGGCGATAAAATTGTTGTTTCTGTGAAAGCAGCGATTCCTGGTAGCAACGTGAAAAAAGGTTCGGTATCAAAAGCCGTAGTTGTTCGCGTGAAAAAAGAAGTTCGCAGACCTGATGGATCTTATATCCGCTTTGATGAGAACAGCTGCGTATTGTTAAACAACAACGACGAGCCGAGAGGTACTCGTATTTTCGGACCTGTTGCTCGTGAATTGCGCGACAAACAGTTTATGAAGATCGTTTCATTGGCCCCTGAAGTTTTATAAGAGATGGCAAAGAAAGAAATAACCAAAACAAAATTGCACGTGAAGAAGGGTGACACTGTGAAGGTGTTGGCTGGAGACGATAAAGGTAAGACAGGCAAAGTAATGCGTGTTTTGCCATCTACAAATCGTGCGGTAGTAGAAGGATTGAATATGGTGACTAAACACTTCAAACCTTCTGCACAGAATACCTCTGGTAGAATTGATAAAATTGAAGCACCAATTCATTTGTCTAACCTAATGGTTGTAGTCGCTGGTACAGCAACTCGCATTGGAAGAAAAGTGAATGAAGCTGGGAAATTGCAGCGTTTTGCAAAATCAACTGGGGAATTCATTAACTAATTAGATACAGAAGACCATGAATTACGTTCCAAGGTTACAAACGAAATACAAAGAAGAAGTTAAAGACGCCATGATGGCGAAATTTACTTATAAGAATCACATGCAAATACCTCAGGTTCAGAAGATTGTTTTGAATCAGGGTGTAGGTGCTGCGGTGAATGATAAGAAATTGGTTGATGCTGCGATTGATGAAATGACAAAAATCACCGGTCAGAAAGCACAAGCAACTTTTTCTAAGAAGGATATTTCTAATTTTAAATTGCGTAAAAATGTTCCAATCGGGGCAAAAGTTACGTTGCGTAAAGAGCGCATGTTTGATTTTATGGATCGTTTGATTACGATTGCATTGCCTCGTGTTCGCGATTTTCAAGGATTGAATGTTAAGGGATTTGATGGTAGAGGTAACTTTACTATGGGTATCACTGAGCAGATCATTTTCCCAGAGATCGACATCGACAAGGTGAATAAGATCACGGGTATGGATATCACAGTTGTGACTTCTGCCAAAACGGATGAAGAGTGTTTAGAATTATTAAAATTTTTAGGATTTCCTTTCAAAACTAAATAAGAGATGGCAAAAGAATCAATGAAAGCCAGACAGCGCAAACGTGAAGCCATGGTGGAACGTTATGCTGAAAAGCGCGCTAAATTAAAAGCTGAGGGCAACTACGATGCGTTGCAGGCTATTCCACGTAATGCTTCTCCTGTTCGTTTGCGCAATCGTTGCAAATTGACCGGTAGGCCCCGTGGTTACATGAGAATATTTGGCGTTTGCCGGAACCAGTTCCGTCAATTGGCCAGTGATGGTAAAATCCCAGGAGTAACCAAATCTAGTTGGTAAAAAATATACAGCAATGACAGATCCAATTGCAGATTATCTGACCCGCTTGCGCAACGCAGTAAAAGCCAAGCACCGCGTGGTGGAAATTCCCGCCAGCAATTTAAAGAAAGAAATGACCCGCGTTTTATACGAGAAGGGATATATCTTGAAGTACAAATTTGAAGAGACCGACAACCACCAAGGTGTTATTAAAATCGCGTTGAAATATCACAACCAAACCAAGCAGAGCGCTATCACTACGTTGAAGCGTGTGAGTTCTCCTGGTTTGCGTCGTTATTCTAACGTTGACGATATGCCTAAGGTATTGAATGGTTTGGGTGTAGCTATCATCACTACTTCAAAAGGTGTAATGACCGATAAGGAGGCTCGCGTTTTAGGCGTGGGTGGTGAAGTTTTATGTTTTGTATCATAATAAAATAAAAGAAAATAAATGTCACGCGTAGGAAAATTGCCCATTACCATTCCAGCTGGAGTTACCGTAACGGTAAGCAATGGCTTGGTGGTAGCGAAGGGCCCAAAAGGAGAAGTGTCACAGGAAATCAGTACCGACATGCTTGTTGATATTGCTGATGGAGTATTGACAGTCAATCGCCCCAGCGACAGTAAAATGCACAGAGCTTATCATGGCTTGTATCGTGCCCTTATTAACAATATGGTAATTGGTGTAAGCCAGGGCCACAAAGTTCGTCAGGAATTGGTAGGTGTAGGTTACAAGGTCTCTAACGAGGGTAATCTTGTTGAATTTGTATTGGGATATTCGCACAAAATCATGTTGCAGATTCCAATGGAAATAACTGTAGTTACTGAAACTTTGAAAGGTCAACCACCAGCAATTATGATGGAGTGTGCCGACAAGCAATTGTTGGGACAGGTTGCGGCGAAGATTCGTTCATTCCGTAAGCCTGAGCCGTACAAAGGAAAAGGTATACGTTTTGCGGGTGAAGTATTACGTAGAAAAGCTGGTAAGTCAGCTTCTAAGAAATAAGGAGGAACGTAAAAATGGCAAACACTAAAAAAATCAATAATAAGAATAAAATCAAACGCAGAATTCGCGGTAGAGTTTCTGGTACAACAGCACGTCCTCGTTTGAACGTGTTCAGAAGCAACGCTGAAATCTATGCGCAGATCATCGACGATTCAAATGGAACTACATTGTGTGCTGCATCTTCTCGTGAGGCGAGTTTTGCTGCAAACAAGGTAACCAAAGTTGAGAAGGCGGCTATCGTGGGTAAAGCCATTGCAGCTCGTGCTATCGAAGCGGGAATCAAGGCAGTAGTTTTTGATCGGGGTGGAAATTTGTACCACGGTCGTGTTAAAAGTTTGGCAGAAGGCGCTCGTGAGGGTGGTCTTGAATTCTAAAAGAAACGAACATGTTGAATAACAATATTGTAAGAGTTAGACCCAGTGAACTTACCTTGACAGAGAAGGTTGTATCAATCAACCGTGTATCTAAGGTTACCAAGGGCGGTCGTACTTTCAACTTTACCGCATTGGTAGTTGTAGGCGATGGCAAGGGTGTGGTAGGTCATGGATTGGGCAAATCAGGTGAAGTAATGGACGCCATCAACAAAGGAATCGAAGATGCAAAGAAAAATTTGATCAAGGTTCCGGTAATTAATGGTACTGTACCTCACGATCAAATCGGTCGTTTCGGCGGTGGACATGTATTTTTGAAGCCCGCGGCTCACGGTACTGGTGTAATTGCCGGTGGTGCGATGCGTGCGGTTTTGGAAAGTGCAGGTGTTACAGACGTATTGGCGAAGTCAAAAGGTTCATCTAACCCACATAACGTGGTAAAGGCAACCTTCGATGCTTTGGTAAAAATGCGTGATCCACTTTCTGTGGCTCAGTTGCGCGGAATTAGTATGAAAAAAGTATTTAACGGTTAATTGTCATGTCTAAGGTAAAAATCACACAAATCAAAAGTGGCATTGGATATCCAAAAAACCAAAAAGCTACGTT
>JBEGUW010000145.1:0-2693 GCA_041178665.1 Bacteroidota bacterium | reverse complement strand
TGCTCGTAAGTAATGCCAGCGGCATCCATCGTTGCTTTGAATTCGGCTTGGTAGATGTCTTCGAAAATGTCCTTGAAACGACCATCGTACTTCTTAAGGATGGTGTTTTTAGTGCTCAAATACAAAGGCCAGCCTTTTGCAATGGCTTGGTTGAAACAAGAGCGGGCAAATCCTTTGATGCTTTCATCGGTGTTGTACATGGCCAAAGCCACGCCATCGCCTTTGAAATTGTATACTTCGTGCTGAATGACTTGACCGTCTTCGCCTTCGAATTTGATTGTCAATTTGCCATTTCCTTTGGTCACGAAATCGGTAGCGCGGTATTGATCGCCAAAAGCGTGACGGCCGATACAGATGGGTGCTGTCCAGTTTGGAACTAGGCGAGGTACGTTTTTACAAACGATGGGTTCGCGGAAAACCGTTCCATCGAGGATGTTACGGATGGTTCCGTTGGGGCTCTTCCACATTTGCTTCAAACCAAATTCTTCCACACGGGCTTCGTCTGGAGTGATGGTAGCACATTTGATACCTACGTTGTATTGTTTGATGGCTTCAGCCGCATCGATGGTCACCTGATCGTTGGTGGCATCGCGGTGTTCCATGCCCAAATCGAAGTATTTGATATCTACATCGATGTAGGGAAGGATTAATTTGTCTTTGATAAAATGCCAAATAATACGGGTCATTTCATCGCCATCTAGTTCTACTACGGGGTTGGCTACTTTTATTTTCATCTGAATATGGGTTGATTTTGGTGGTGCAAAGGTACGATTTTTCTATGAAATTATGGGAACTTAGGGAATTGCTGGAAGTCGGGTTTGCGCTTTTCGAGGAACGCATGTTTGCCTTCTTGGGCTTCTTCGGTGAGGTAGTAAAGCAGGGTTGCGTCGCCGGCGAGTTCCATGAGGCCGTGCTGACCATCGAGTTCTGCATTGAATGCACGTTTTAGCATTCTTAGTGCCATCGGTGAGCGCTCAAGCATCGTATTGCACCAGTCGATGGTTTCGTCTTCTAGCATTTCAAAAGGCACGACTTTGTTTACCATGCCCATTTTTTCTGATTCTTCCGCTGTGTATTGTCGGCAAAGGAACCAAATCTCACGGGCTTTTTTCTGACCTACGTGACGGGCCAAATAGCTGCTGCCGAATCCGCCATCGAAGCTTCCCACTTTGGGGCCGGTCTGACCGAATTTTGCGTGTTCCGCGGCGATGGTAAGATCGCAAATGACGTGAAGAACGTGTCCGCCGCCGATTGCATAACCATTTACCATGGCAATGACTGGCTTTGGTAGAGAGCGGATTTTTTTATGAAGATCTAAAACGTTTAGTCTAGGAACGCCATTATCGTCCACGTACCCGCCAATGCCTTTTACATTTTGATCTCCGCCAGAACAAAAAGCTTTGTCGCCCACGCCGGTAAGTATCACCACGCCAATATCGGCGCGTTCCCTGCAGATATCAAACGCATCCAGCATGTCCATGATGGTTTGGGGGCGGAAGGCGTTGTATACTTCGGGTCGGTTGATGCTGACTTTGGCGATGTTGCCATGGATTTCAAACAGAATGTCTGAGTAGGTTTTGATGGGGGTCCACTGACGTTGGCTCATTGTTTTAAAGTGATGCAAAGATACGAAAAAGTGGGGGGAGAGATATGCAAAAAGGCCCCGTCTATGACGAGGCCTTTTTCTTCAAACCAATCAAACAAAAGACAATCTTTCTTGATTGGGTTTTAGGTAAATTTTAAGGTGATTCCGAATTGGAGGCACTGGCTGTTTGCGCCTTGTCCGGTTTTAAACATATTCGTTAGGGGGTAGCGCATGTAAAGACCTAGGTCTTCGTATTCCAAGTTGATAAAGGGTGCAACGATGAAGTTGTTGAGGTTAAAATCATCGTATTGCTTGGTGGTGTTACCGCCCGATTCTTTGAGTTTGGCGTGTGAGCTAATTAGATAGCCGGTGTGGACGCCTGCTTTGATTGAGAATTTTGGTGTTTCGTTGTAACTAGTGGTGCTGCCGTCGGATTCGGATGTTTCCCAGCGACTAGGATTGGATTGCCAGCCGATGGCGAGGGGTACGCCGATGTAGTTGGCCACCAATTTTGATTTTTCCATGGGGATTGGGTCCACGGTGGGACCGCCTACGGTGATGGCTTGGAATTCGGGGGCATTTTCTGTTAGGCGGACAAAATTGCTTTGGAATCGGTAGTTGTATACGTCGGATCTGAGGCCCGTAAAAAATCGCAACTTCCCTTTGATGAGGTTCAGTCCCCAAAGCTGTTCGAGGCCGTAGTGCAGAGATTTGGCGGTATTTAGTTCAGGCATTCCGTTGGTGATAGGCCCGCCTGTGGTGGCTTGGGTGTTCACATCGGCTGGGTTTTGTTGCACGTACAGGAATCCAAAATAGTGATGGAATTCTCGGATTACGGGTTCGATTTTCGAGATTTTTGGTGCTTGGGGCAGGCTGAATCGGAATGTTTGCGGTATGCTGAATCGGAATGTGTCCTTTTCATTGCTTAAGATTTCTAATTCTAGGGCGATGCTATCGTGTTTGTCCGTAATGATAACAGAGTTTTGAGTTCGTTTGTGGAACGCCGATGGTGATTCGATGCGAATTCTACTTTTCTTGGTTTGCGCGTGTGCGATGGGGTGGCCTGCGAGCGCAGCGAGCAGGACAGCAATGATTGTCTTGAGAAGGA
>JBEGUW010000144.1:0-12165 GCA_041178665.1 Bacteroidota bacterium | reverse complement strand
ACTTTGATACCCGTATACAGAGGTTCTGCACTGGTGCTCAAATTGTCGAAAGTTGGAGCTGGTTGGTGAATGGCTCTTCCATTTTCTTTGGAAAGAGGCGTCATCCCGTCGATTGCATCACCTACCACGTTGAGCAATCGGCCACGAATGGCTTCACCCACGGGCATGCGAATCGCATCGCCAGTATCAAGCGCGTCAATTCCGCGGCGAAGTCCATCAGTTCCGTCCATCGCAATGGTACGTACCATGTTTTCGCCCAAGTGCTGCTGTACTTCGAGCACTAAGGATTGACCGTTGTCTTTGGTAACGGTTAATGAGTTGTAAATTTTAGGGAGCGTAGATCCGGGTTCGTTGAAACTAACATCGACCACTGGACCAATAATTTGTGAGATTTTTCCTACGTTGGCCATCGTGAATATTCGGTGCGCAAAGATAGTAATTCGAAATGCCTATTCCAAGGGGTTTTCATCATTATTTATCAGAACTTCAATTTTTTCATAGATTGCCCGCCTTCTTTTTTTGTAACTTCGCATCCTTTATTCATGGATCGCAATACAATTACCGGCTTTTCGCTCATTTTCCTAATCTTAATAGGATACTATTGGTACACGGCTCCCAGCGCGGAGGAACAAGCAATTTTTCAACGTCAGCGCGACAGCGTAGCAAGGGTTGAGGCCGCGAAAGTGACTTCTCCAACGGCTGCCAAATCGAATAGTTCAGCAATTTCTGAAAGCGCATCGCCCGCAAAAGATTCTGCATTATTGAGCACAATCGGAGGATTTGCATCGCAATTGCAAGGCAAACCGGGGTTGGTTCAGCTTAAAAGTAAGGAATTGAGCATCGATATTCGCACAAAAGGCGGCAATGTTGGTCGCGTAGTACTTAATAATCATCGTCGTTCGGATTCAAGCGTTTTGGAATTGTTGTCGAATCAAGTGAACGACAACCAATGGGCATTTGAATTATACACTGCCAATGGTCCTTTAAATAGCGCCGATTTTTATTGGAATGTTGTTTCTCAAACTGAAAATCAGGTCACATTGCGTTTGGGTGATTCAGCCCGTTACATCGACCAGATTTATTCGTTGGCTGCGGATGGTTTTACGGTAAAGCATGAATTGAAGCTTAAGGGCATCGATGAAATCGTAAAGTCGCGCAATTCGGGTATCAAAATTACTTGGAGAGCTCAATTGCAGAAGCAAGAGAAGGACATGAAGTGGGAAACGCAGAACACAACTGTTGTGTATCGTTTGCGTGGTGAGGCTGCGGATAAGTTGGATTTGGCAAGTCCAGCCAGCGAGGAATTGAAGAACAATTTGGATTGGTTTGGCTTTAAGCAGCAATATTTTTCTGTGATGATGGTGGCCGATTCGGGTTTCTCTAGCGATGCAAAAATTGCTTGGAAAGAAACGAAAGATGCAAACCGGATCAAAGATTTAAACGCTATAGTATATGTCGATTTCGAACGTCAGCCCCTGAAATCATACGGATTTAGCTACTATTTTGGCCCAAATCAGTTTTATACGATGAAAGATGCGCAAGTGGGTATGCCGAATGCGGGTCTAGAAAGTATCATTCCCTTGGGATGGGGTATTTTTGGCTGGGTGAATCGCTACGCTGTAATTCCTGTTTTTCATGCTTTGGATGGTGTGATAGGCAGTATGGGTATTATCATTTTGCTCCTTACAGTTATCATCAAAACAGCCTTGTTGCCATTGGTTTATAAGTCGTATATCAGTACCGCTAAAATGCGTATTCTTAAGCCAGAAATTGACGTTATTAAGGAAAAGCATGGCAGCGATATGCAGAAAATGCAGCAGGAAAACATGGCGTTGTATCGCAAAGCGGGTGTGAGTCCGATGAGTGGTTGCGTACCTGTTTTATTGCAGATGCCAATTTTGTTTGCGATGTTCCAGTTCTTTCCAAATGCGTTTGAGCTCAGACAGAAAGCATTTATGTGGGCCACCGATTTGAGTCAGTACGATGGGCCTAATTTGGGATTCACCATTCCTTTCTATGGCGATCACGTGAGTTTCTTTACCTTGTTGATGACAGTTTCTACCTTGATTTACACTCATTTCAACAATCAGTTGTCGGGTGTAACAGGTCAGATGAAGTATATCGGATATTTCATGCCAGTAATTTTCTTGGGTGTGTTGAACGATTACGCTGCAGGTTTAACGTGGTATTATTTTGTCAGTAACATGATCACGTTTGGTCAGCAATGGGTGATTCGTAGAACGGTTGACGATACCAAATTGCATGCACAAATTGCGGAAAATCGCAAGAAGCCGGCTACCAAATCGAAATTCCAGCAACGGATGGAAGAGGCGATGAAGGCGAGTCAGCAGCGTGCGAATACCGCTCCTAAGGGTAAAAAGCGTTAAGCTGACAATTCCCACTTGGGATTAAGGTTGTCAGGATCTAAATTCCTTTCTAATTCGGGCGGTAGTTATTTCCCCCAGTAGCACAAATCAGTCCCTTCAGCTCTAGGTCTAGCAGTGCCATTGAGATTTTACTCGCTGCCCATTGTTGTTTTTCTAGCATTTTGTTGGGGTGGTTAATTCCTTCCATCAGCCATTGCATGACTTGAGTTTCAACGGGGTTTAGGTTTTCAAAGAGGTTTAATTGATGGTTGTTGTTTCCGTTTGAACTGGGGTTTTTATTTTCCCAATTCATCGCTTCTCCAATATCGGTGGCATTTGTGGTGATTTGGGCCATATTTTTTTGGATGAGGAAGTTGCATCCGATAGAGGCGAGGTCTGATGGTCTGCCGGGGACAGCAAATACATCTCTGTTATAGCCATGGGCAATTCGTGCAGTAATCATTGAGCCGCCTTTGATTCCGCTTTCGGTGACGAGGATTGCATCGCATAGACCGGCAACAATTCGATTCCTTTTGGGGAAATAGTCGGGGTGCATTTTTGTTCCTACGGGGAATTCGGAGATTAGGCCCCCACGGTCGGCCAGCATTTGCTGCGCAAATGTCTTGTGGGTCGGGGGGTATATTTTTTCAAGGCCGTGTGCCAGCACCGCCCATGTTTTCTGTCCCGTTTCCAATGCCGTTCTGTGGGCGATTGCATCAACCCCATAGGCCATCCCACTCACGATGATTGGGTCAAATGATCGGATCCCCTCAACCAATTTTTTGGCCTCGTGGCTGCCATGGGGTGATGGTTTTCGTGTTCCAATTACGCCCAAAATCCTTGGGGCATCCCATTCAATATCGCCCTTATAATATAAACACAATGGCGCATCGGCTAGCTCTTTGAGTCGGTAGGGGTAGCTTTCTTGAGAAATGCTGACAACGGAAATTCCCAATGCTATGTGCTGTTTGACATATTCTCGGGCCTCGTTGAAATTGGATTTTGCGCTATGAATGATGTTGTAATGGGCTTTTTGGGATACACCGGGTATTTGGAGCAGTGCCTGCGGCGCTGCTCCAAATACCGCCCTCGCAGAGCCAAAATGTTCTATTAATATCCTTCCTAAAACCGGACCTATGCCGCCACAAAAACCCAATTCCATCGCAGCGATGGCCTCTTCATTATACCCCAGGGACTCCATACGACCCCAAAGTTAAATCACTCGTTTAACTTCAACACGGCCATGAAGGCGCTTTGGGGAATATCGACATTGCCCACCGACTTCATGCGTTTTTTACCAGCTTTTTGTTTTTCTAGTAGTTTTCGCTTACGAGAAATATCACCACCATAACACTTGGCCGTTACATCCTTACGCATCGCAGATAAAGTTTCGCGAGAGATGATTTTTGCGCCAACCGCCGCCTGAATAGCGATTTCGAACTGCTGACGTGGGATCAAATCTCTAAGTTTTTTGCAAATTTTACGACCTAAATCCTGTGCATTGTCGCGGTGAATAATCGCACTCAACGCATCAACCCCCTTGCCGTTTAGCATAATATCCATCTTTACCAACTTACTCTCTTTATATCCCAAAGGTGAGTAGTCAAAGCTGGCGTATCCTTTAGAAATCGACTTTAATCGATCGTAAAAATCAAAAACGATTTCGGCCAAAGGCATTTCGAAATTCATTTCTACGCGATCACTGGTGAGATAAATTTGGTTGGTTAATAGGCCTCGCTTATCCAAGCATAATGTCATGATTGGACCCACATAGTCAGATTTTGTGATAACACTGGCCCGAATATAAGGCTCTTCCACGTAGTCGATTTTCTCCGGTGGTGGCAAATCTGTTGGATTATTTACTAAAACTTCTTCTCCTTTGGTGGTATACGCAACATAACTTACGTTGGGGACTGTGGTAATAACCGTCATGTTGAATTCGCGTTCCAAACGTTCTTGGATAATTTCCAAGTGGAGCATTCCTAAGAAACCGCAACGAAATCCAAATCCCAAAGCGGCAGAACTCTCTGGCTCAAAAACGATACTTGCATCGTTGAGCTGCAATTTGCCCATCGCCTCGCGCAATTCTTCAAAATCTTCCGTATCGATAGGGTAAATACCTGCAAAAACCATAGGCTTTACATCTTCAAACCCGTCGATGGCCACGGCCGCTGGATGTACTTTGTCGGTAAGCGTATCACCCACCTTCACTTCTTTGGCATCTTTGATACCCGAAATAATATAACCCACATCGCCAGCGCTAACTTCGCTACGCGGACTTAATTCCATTTTCAAAATGCCAATTTCATCGGCAAAATACTCACTGCCACCGTTCATAAATCGGACATGTTGGCCTTTCTTTAATCTGCCATCAATGATCCTGAAATAGGCAATAATTCCGCGGAAGGAGTTAAACACCGAATCAAAAATCAATGCTTTCAATGGGGCATTAATGTCTCCCTTCGGTGCAGGTACTCGAGCAACGATGGCTCTTAAAATATCGTGAACGCCTTGACCTGTTTTCCCGCTGGCCACAAGAATACTGTCGCGGTCGCATCCAATCAAATCTACAATTTCGTCTTTTACCTCTTCCGGCATAGCGCCCGGCAAATCAATTTTATTTAGAACAGGAATGATTTCCAAATCGTGTTCCAAGGCCATGAATAAGTTGCTAATTGTTTGTGCTTCAATCCCTTGAGAAGCGTCTACAATCAATAGTGCACCTTCGCAAGCCGCAATACTTCTGCTCACTTCATAACTAAAATCTACGTGACCTGGTGTGTCGATCAAGTTCAAAATATACTTCTCACCATCTAGTTCGTAATTCATTTGGATGGCGTGGCTCTTGATTGTGATACCGCGTTCACGCTCGATATCCATATCGTCCAATACTTGGGCTTGCAAGTCACGCTTGCTCACCGTGTTGGTGTACTCTAACAGTCGATCGGCGAGTGTGCTTTTGCCATGATCGATGTGGGCGATGATACAGAAATTGCGAATGTTTTGCATGAAGCGGTTAAAAGAACCGCAAATATAACCCTAGAAAGTCTTGGTTTTGCCGTTTGATGTGGGAATTTTGGGAATCTCTTAAAGCGCGTTTAATTGCTCTACGATGGCAAAAACGGCCGGACATATTTCTATGTTGTGGTGGGCCAACGCTAAGTGAGTGTGCATTTTGCGGTGATTTGTATGCGGGTATTCTCTACAGGCTTTTGGACGGTCCTCATATACCGAGCAAGCATTGTCGTCGCCCAAAAATGGACAGGGTGCACCTTTTATTGCATAAAGTCCGTCCGTGTCAATTTCTAAATACTGCGTAACGAAATCGCCGGGTTTTAGTTTAAAGCGGGTCGACAATCGTTCAATGTCTTTTTCGAATAGCATGGGCGAGGTTGTTTTGCAGCAATTTCCGCAATCCAGGCAATCGATTTGTTTAAAGGCTTTTTCGTGCAGTTTTTCGAATTGCTCATCCAAGTCGCGGGGTGGTCTTTGTTTGAGACGTTTGAGCGTGGCGCGCATTACCTTGCCCTGCAGATGTACAAGTTTTCGTAGCGCGATGGGCTGCGGTACTTTCATGGCTGGGACCACAGGTTTGACGTGTTTGAAACCGCTGCTCATGATTTATTGGTTGTATTTGTTGAGGTGTTTAAGCATGACCTCCATATCTTTTGAATACGGTGCTTCTAGGACTAAGTCGGTTCCATCGGGTGCTTGAATTCTCATTTGCTTGGCGTGTAAGGCAAAGCGCTGTATGAGTGGGGTGTCCGTTCCGTGCAACTTTCTCTTTACCCAAGAAAGCATTGGGATGTCGCTGCCGTATAGGGTATCCCCGGCGATGCAAGCATTCTGACTTTGTAGGTGAACCCGAATTTGGTGTAATCTACCCGTTTTGGGTTCGCATTCCATTAAAGTGAAGTGTTTAAAAACTTGCAACGACTTGAATCTCGTTTGTGCGGGTTTTCCGTTTTTTCTATCGATGCGAATTTTTCCGAGTTGTTCCGCGATGATGGGAAGGTCAATCCATAAGTCGTTGAAATGCAATTGCCCATTGACAATGGCGTGGTAAATTTTATGAACTTTTCTGTGCTCAAATTGCATCGAGAAATGTCGATACGCCTCTGGATTTTTCGCAATCAGCAACAATCCCGAAGTCTCTCTGTCGATTCGATGACAAAGTATGGAGTCGGGCCATTGGTTTTTTGCCCATTCTTGGACCGACTGTGCGGTGTATTTGCCTCTTTCAGGAAGCGAAGGGACAAAAGCCGGTTTGTTGATAGCCACCCAATCGTCGGCCTGGTCAATAATTTGTATTTTGCCAATCAGTGGCCCACGTTTTCTGGGGTCTACCGCGGGTTCATCGTCCTCAAATTCGTCGATGATCTCAATGTCGTCTAAGTTGATCATTTCTAAATTATCCGTTTTTCAGACTCTGACGAATTTTAGAAAGCACATTTTTTGTTTGTTGAGGGAAGTCGCCATCCATCATCCAATTATAATAACCGGGCTCATTCAAAAGGATGTCACGAACGGTTTTGCCTTTATGCTTGCCGAAGTTGAAAATGATTTCTTTTTTCTCGTTGAATACCAAGCGACCTGCCAAATCGGCAAGGAGGTCTTGTCCCGTTAGGCTATGTAGTGCCTCAATGTTCTCGGGTAGGTCGGTATATTTTTCCATTTGCGCCTTGATGATCTGCCAAGTGGCAATGGTATCGGCTTCGGCGCTATGGGCATTTTCTAGGGTGCGTTCGCAATAGAATTTGTAAGCAGCGCTTAATGTCCGCGGCTCTTTCATATGGTAAATACGCTGCGCATCTACGAATTTGCATTGCTGCACATCAATTTCGATGTGGGCGCGGAAAAACTCTTCGACGAGCATCGGAAAATCAAATTTGTTGGAGTTAAACCCTCCAAAGTCGCAGTCGCGGATGAATTGACTGATTTCGGCTGACATATCCTTGAAGCTCGGTTTGTCGGCGACGTCCTCATTGGTGATTCCATGTACCGCAGTAGCTCCAGCAGGAATTGGCATGCCAGGATTAATGCGATACGTGCGCAGTTCCTCTCTAAAATCAGGGTAAACTTTGAGTAAGCAAATTTCAACGATGCGGTCATGGGTGACACTTACACCGGTGGTTTCCAAGTCAAAAATCACCAAGGGTCTGCGTAGGGTTAACATATCTTTCAAAATTCGGTGCCAAGCGGTGGCTTTCCAAATTTGCCTTGGGAAATACACGTTTAAATATCAACATCGGGTATCTTTGTACGATGCGATTTGATATCATTTCGGCGGTGCCAGATTTGTTGGGTGGATTGTTGGGTTATAGCATTCCAAAACGAGCGTGCGACAAGGGTTTGGCGGAGATTCATATTCATAATTTGCACGATTATGGGTTGGGGAAGTATAAGCAGATTGACGATACGCCTTTTGGCGGTGGGGCAGGGATGGTGTTGATGCCGGAGCCGCTGAGTACGGTGATTGAAAAGTTGAAATCGGAAAGAAATTACGACCATGTGATATATATGACCCCAGACGGTTCACCACTCAAACAGGGGTTATCGAACCAACTCAGTTTGGGCGAAAATGTGATGCTGATTTGCGGACATTACAAAGGAATCGATCACCGAGTGCGCGATTTGTATGTCACCATGGAAATTTCCTTAGGCGATTTTGTGCTCAGTGGGGGCGAAATTGCGGCCGCCGCAGTGGTGGATTCGGTGGTTCGTTTGCTTCCCGGTGTTTTGGGCGATGAAGAAAGTGCTTTGAGCGATTCTTTTCAAGATGATTTACTTGCGCCGCCTCTGTATACAAGGCCCGAGGTGTTTCAAGGTGTTCGAGTGCCTGATGTGTTGACAACGGGAAATCATCCTAAAATAGCACAATGGAAACACGAGCAAGCGCTGGAAAGAACGATGCGGTTGCGACCCGATTTGTTGGGCGATGAGGAAATGTGAGAAATTAATCGTTTAAATGAATCAAGCCTTCGGGCAATTCCATATAAATACAGGGTTCGGATTCGTCGATACGCGTAATCCAAGTTTCAACCAAAGGAATCAAAACTTCTCGCGATGGCTTGTTTTCTTGAGGGTCGATATTTGCTTCAGCGGCTGTGTCGACAGTCATTTCGGTTCCAATCACCGTGAGCATTGGGCCTTGAGGCAGTTCGTCGACTTGTGAAATAACACCTTTGAATCCAGAGGTTTGATCGAGAATGCCAAATCCGACGAGGCCGTTGATACTTGGGATGACCGACATTTTTTTGCTAGCGGGGACACCAAACGACAGTCCCATGAGTGCCTTGGCTTTTTCTTCGCTGTCAATTCCTTTGAGTTTTATCAACGCTTGGGTTTTGTTCACGTCGGTAATGCAAAAGGGAACTCCTTTTCCGTCGATTACGACAAATAGGTAGTTCCCTTTTGATATGATTTTCTTTGATGTTGCGAAGCATTCGATGGATAATCTTCCATCGTAACCATGTTTACCATGTATTTTCCCAACCAAGGTGAGCGGTGGTGGTAATACATTCATGGCGCTAGCAATTATTCAGCAGCAGGTGCTTCTTCGGCAGCAGGTGCTTCTTCAGCAGCAGGTGCTTCTTCAGCAGCAGGTGCTTCTTCAGCAACAACTTCTTCTTCAACTACTGGATTGGCAGCAGCTTCAGCTTCGGCCAATTTAGCAGCCAATTTGGCTTCTGTAGCAGCTCTACGCTTTGATTCCGCAACCAAACCTTCCGCTTTAACCTTTTGGGCAGCGCTAGATAAGTTT
Source organism: Bacteroidota bacterium (assembly GCA_041178665.1). GTDB lineage: Bacteria > Bacteroidota > Bacteroidia > NS11-12g > UBA955 > UBA955. Next base: position 3,036 of record JBEGUW010000144.1, on the reverse strand, counting down.
GATTTTTTGGCTTCAATGCGGCCAGCTTTTTCTTCCAACCAAGTGGCGAAGCGCTTGTCGGCTTCTTCTTGGGTGATAGCTCCTTTGTTTACACCTACCTGCAAGTGCTTCTTGTAAGATGCACCTTTGTAGCTCAAAATTGCAGCTGCAGTGTCGGTTGGTTGAGCGCCGTCTAACAGCCATTGGGCTGCGCGGTCTACGTTAAGTACAATTGTAGCAGGATTGGTGATGGGGTTGTAACTACCGAGTTTCTCGATAAAACGTCCATCCCTCGGAGCACGCGAATCCGCTACCACAATGTGAAAGAAAGCTCGTTTCTTTCTGCCGTGTCTTTGCAATCTAATTTTGGTTGCCATGTCTTTATTGTGTATTTTTTAATCCCAGTTTATTCAAAACGGGGGTGCAAAGATAATAAAAATGTCTGTAAATACCAATGGGTTGGGATTTCTAATGGAATGGCTTTGACTTCATTGCAATTAGAGTATGTATATTTGATTTTTATTATTTGGATGAAACTGATGAACTTGTATAAATGGGTCTTGAACAAAACGTTGGTTTTTGGCCTTTTTTGCATCGCCCATCTCGCATCAGCCCAACAGAGTTTTGTAAAGCACGATGTGTTCCAAACACATTTTTTTATTGAGAATAAGGGTCAGATCAACGGACTCTACAGCACTCTTCCCGCTGTTAAATTCACCTTAGAAGAAGGACTTGCCGATTATTTGCTCACTGCAGACGGGATTGCCTATGTGAATCAAACGCCTACCTTCAAGGATGTTGATCGAAATCAAGTTGGCGCTGACAATAAGCAGGAGGCAGAAGATGTTAAAGAAGGCGCATCAATCAAATTGGATACCACACTGCTATTTCAGGAGTTTTTAAATCATAATAAGCAATTCGATGTGTTGTTAGAGTCGAAATCCAGCCATTATTTTTCCTATTTGGAGCCGCGCTTTAGGTCGTATGGTTATAAGAAGGTCACATTTAAGAACTATTATGATCATATCGATTTGGTTTTTACGTTGGCAGAAAAAGGGAAGGGGCTGAAATATAGTTTTAGTGTTCATCCAGGCGGGAATCCCAGTCAAATTAAGTGGAGATACAATGGCGATGCGATAAATTTTGATGCGTCTGCTCAGAATCAACTGATCGTTAGGGCGGATGATATTGAATTGAAAGAAACCGGATTGCAGCTGATAGATTCCCATGGCAAATTTCTAGGGGCGAAATATCAAGTCAATGGTCCTATTTTAGGATTTCAATTTCACGATTCAATTTCGAAGACGGAACGGTTAAATTGCATTACAAATGGTTTTGAGATTGATCCATTTGTCACCATTCAAGCCAATAACTTTTATTTTCCTCGGATGGTGAATGAGCACATCGTAAATTCCGATTATGATGCTTTTGGGAATGTCTATTTCTATGGGGCAGGAATTAGTTGGCGACAGAAAGTGTGCAAATACTCCCCCGATGGGACACTGCTGTGGACCGTTGTTGGTACCCCAATGAATGTCTATTTGCGATTCAATTCTGGCCCCTATGGGACAATTCGCGTGGATCGTTGCACAGGCAAAATTTATTGCATGGCAGGTTCGGGCCCGCCCGCATTTTGGCGAATCTCAACAGAGGGTGAAAATGATCATTATTGGTCAAAGCCCATTGAGCCGGAGCCGAGTAAAGAGTTCTTCGATATCAATTTTGTGACGAAATTGAAAAGTATGGCTTTTTATTGCGGAGCACACAAGAAAAATACCGCGGTTTATAATGTTGTTGATTCATGGCCTGTTGCGAGGGAAGTCTGCGTGACGAAAGATTCAACAGTAGGATTTGGAACTGATATTCGAGCGCTTGGAAGAGATTATGTCCATTCGGCCATTGATGATTTTGGGAATAGTTTCGCCCTTCTGGCCCAGGGAATGGATTCCACCAATGGAAAATATAACTATTCCAATAAGTTGGTGAGGATTGATCAAGATTTCACCAAAACGCTTTGGGAAAAGAAGTGGGGCTTTACCTCATTTTGGGAGTATTCTAATTCCGTTGTGATTTCCAATCGCGGACCAAAAACTATCTACAGTAAGTGGTACATCCACAATCGCTTTAATGCGTTGGCAGTTTACAATCACTATTTGTATGTTTTTGATGGGAAGCATTTTGCAGCGTTTGATAAGAAGGATGGAAGTCGTTTGGCTGTAGATTCTATCGCCCATTTACCCGTCGTTCACAACAGCGGAATCGCGGTAGATTCGTGCAACTATTTGTATTTGGGTGCCGATAGCGGCAGGGTTTACGTGTATCAATTTGATGGAAAGCAATTTAATTCCGTGAAAGTGATTCAAGTGATATCCGATACCACAAGAAATTGCAGGGTGTACGATGTGGTTTATAATTACGATGCCCATATGATTTATGTCTCGGGCGACAGTTTCGCAGCGGCGGTAGATTGTGGAACGCCATGCGGGAATAAAATTCGACTTGAAACCAGCAGTTATCGGAGTTGTGGCGATCCGTTGTGGGCGAAGATTATCAAGCCAGACAGCAGTTTGACCTACACCTTTGAATGGCGAAAACCCATAAAAAACGAATTGGTTCGGTCTGTTACTGGTAAGAATAAATTTGGCGATACGCTGAGCAGCCTGACTCCCAATACGAATTATCGACTTTATATATTCGTTTCCCCGTTCTGCACCGGCACTTTTAAAACCAAAAATTTTGAGGTCAAAAACTCATTCGACAGTGTAATCAATCTTTCCATTTGTCAGCCCGATACCCTTGTGCATAACGGCAAGAGATCGTTCCAAACCGGTAAATACATCGACTCGTTAAAAACCTATTTCGGTTGTGATTCAATTGTCACCTATAATTTGAAGGTACTATCCCGCAGTTTTGTTGATACATCTGCTAATATTTGTTTGGGTGATAGCGTTGTGATGTGGGGGCGTGCGTATAGATCGACGGGTGTTTATCACGATACTTTGATCAACTATTGGGGTTGTGATTCAATTACTTCACTTCGATTGCGGGTCTCGTTCG
>JBEGUW010000143.1:0-10411 GCA_041178665.1 Bacteroidota bacterium | reverse complement strand
CTCTAGGTGCTCTAAGTCCAATAACCAACCGCCATCATCTGTCTTGGGCAGCGAAATCAACCGATCCCCTTTCTTATTGGAGGGACAATACGCCAAGAGATCCCCCTGAATGGCACTGCCTTTTGAACCCGGAATTTCAATTTGATATTGATTGGAAATTTTATGGATCACGGGCATACAACCAGAATCTTCAACTCGCTGCTTGGCATCGATTTCCTCTTGATAAGCCAACTCCTGCTGGTAGTAGTTTTCCGTCACCAAATCGATTTTCTGACTCCTACTTTTGAAGACCAATGTCAGCATACCCACTACGAATAGAATGTAAACGATTACAATGCCTACCCCCCAATTCATGTGAAATCCTTTTTTTACATTTTGATTTTTCATCGACAAGTTTATTTTTTTGTTAACGGGGCTAAAAAGGCAGTTTTCTCCGACTGAATCAACCGATCTTCATCATACAATGCCACAGTGATTTTTCTTTGTCTATTTACGATGGCGTTACTTTTCATCACTACGTACCCTGTGAGCCTCAGCATTGCTTCCTTGGGCAATCGAATCGACGAATCTCTACCAATCCACTCAACGTGAGCATCGGCATCAATGATTCTCACATGAAGATGGGAATAATCGTAATGACTCTTATTCAAAAACATGAAATTATACAAATTGGTCACATCCCCATTTTTGCGTTCTTGGTAAAGCAAACCGGAAACTTTTCTAACCTCCATGTCAACAGAACTTCGCGTAAATAAGATTGCAAGCCAACCTACCAACAGCAAAATCAATACGGCGATGTAGGCTTTTAATCTCGGGGTAATCACAAAGGGTTTGCCATCGGCGATATTGGTTTCCGATGCGTATCGAATCAAACCTAGCGGTCTGTCCGTTTTTTCCATCATGAAATCACAGGCATCCATACAAGCTGTGCAATTCGTGCAATCCAACTGGGTCCCATTTCTAATGTCGATACCGGTGGGACAAACGTGCACACACAAATTACAATCCACACAGTCGCCGCCCTTCCTAACAAACCCTTTCCTCTGTTTTTCGCGGGGCTCCCCGCGCACATAATCGTAAGCAACTACTACTGAATGTCGGTCAAGCAACACACCCTGTAATCTACCATAAGGACAAACCACGGTGCACACTTGCTCCCGAAATCTGAGATATACCAAGAAAAAGACAAAGGAAAAGGCCATCATTGCCACCAAACCCGATAAATGCGCTCTAAATGGATCCGCAACAAGATGCTTTACTTGGTCGATTCCGATTACATATGCCAGAAAAGTATTGCCTATCAAAAAGGAAATACAATAAAACACAATCCATTTTGTAGCCCGTTTCCGGATTTTCTCAATATTCCATGGCTTCCTAATTAACGCTTGCTGAGCAGGTGCATCGCCATCAATCCAATACTCGATTTTGCGAAAGACCATTTCCATAAAAACGGTTTGAGGACAGGCCCAACCGCAGAACAATCGACCAAAGGCGACGGTAAAAACGATAATGAATACAACGAATAAGATCATCGTGATTCCAAACAGGTAGAAGTCTTGGCTCCAAAAAACGAAGCCAAAAACTACAAATTTTCGCTCAATCACATTCAACAGCAACCAAGGTTCCCCATGCACTTTTACAAACGGAAGTCCGAAAAACAAGAGTATATAAACCCAACTCAAATAGGTTCTGGCCGAATAAAATCGTCCTCTGGGCTTATAGGCAAACACCCATTTTCGCTTGCCGCTTTCGTCAATCGTTGCCGAATGATCTCTAAACGATTCGCTTTGGTTATCCATTTTACTTTTTCACCTCAGATTCCACCGCTACTGAATCAGAACTGCCGGCATTTTCCGACTCCTCCTCATATTTATCCCCTTGTGGGGCTTTTGGATTGGCGGGATGGCTTTCTTGCAGTGACTTAATAAATGTGGCCGCTGCCGCAATCTGCGCGTTCGACAATTGCTGTCCCCAGGGAATCATTCCCTTTTCCTGCACCCCATTTTTGATGGTTTTAAAGATGTCTTTGATGCCTCCCTTGTGAATCCAATACTCATCCGTTAGGTTGGGACCGATAGATGCACCTTGGGCTTCGGGGCCGTGGCAACTGACGCAGTTTTTGACAAAAATCGCCTTTCCTTCTGTCAGCAATTCAGCCGTTGGGTTATAAGCGATGCTAGTTTCGTCCACATTATTTGCTCGGGTTGCCATGTAAGCGACCTTTTCTCTCTCCGCTTGGATCTTTTCCACTGCCAGTTCTTCTACTTGCAAAGGGGCCGACTTAGAGACATGGTATCGGTACATATAAACGCCAGCGAATAAAATCGTAAAGTAGAAACCGTAAATCCACCATGGCGGCAGGGAATTGTCTAATTCTTTGATCCCGTCGTAGTCGTGATCGAGCTGAACATCCTGCTCTTTATCGATAGATACCGACTTATTAAATCGATCCCACCATCGGTTTGTTTTTGATTCAATCTGAACGATTTCCTTCTTCTTGTAAACAGGTAAAACCAGCACCCTCAACCATCGCAGAAAATAGAACATTACCAATAGTTCGACGCCTATCACACCCAACAATGCGAAATTTAGGCGATCGCCGGTAATCGACCAGTCGATGGGAATGTATTGTGTTGCGGTTGATGCATCCTGGGCTGACATCTTCAAAACACTGAGGAAAGCAAAAACCATGAGTAAGCTTTTTTTCACGATTGGGACCACATAATCCGGCAGCGCATCTTCAGAATCGGCTTTGTTATTGCCACAATCGCAAGCGTCTGTCCCACATTTTTTGGGACTAGCCAATTTCCCTAGGTTCACATTGGACTTTTGAATCGCTACCCGAAGCACGAGCATCGCCAACACCAAAATCACCAAGGCCAGGGAAGCAGCGGTAAACGTAAGAACCCAAGGGACCAAGTTTTCTGTAAATGGGGCCGTGTCGGTTACAGCCATATTTGTCAATAATAACATGCTATTTTTCATCGTTTAAGGGGATTTGTTTTGCTTGATCGATATATTGTTTACTTGCTTTCCAGGCATAAATGAGTACGAACACGAAGACCCCGCCAAATAGAGCGAACGAGATCATCGGGTAAACACTCACATTTTCGATTGATTTTAAATAATTGATAAATTTCATGGCCTATCAATGAACGGGTTTAGCATTGGCTGGCACTGTTTTGATGTCGGTTCCGATTCGCTGCAAATAGGCAATCATCGCCACCATTTTGGTATAGGTAAGGTCTTTTACCCCCTCAAATTCCATGATCTGCTTGATTTCCTTTTCTTTGATCAAATCCGCGGTAATGGCCTTGGCTTGTTTCTCCAAATCGGCATTGGCTTGGTTATGATAACCTGCAGGATACGGGACACCCAGCGTTTGCATCGCCCTGATCATTTTTGGCGTTCGCATAATATCAATTCCGCTTGTCAGCAACCACGAATACCGCGGCATAATGGTATTAAAACTGGTACTACTAGGCTGATACATGTGATTAAAATGCCATGCGTTTGGATATTTACCCCCAACCCTTGCCAAATCTGGACCGGTGCGTTTGCTACCCCACTGAAACGGGTGATCATAGACAAATTCACCTGCTTTTGAATATTCTCCGTAGCGAGCTTCTTCGTCGCGGAAGGGCCTCACCATTTGAGAGTGACAGGTATAGCAACCCTCAGAAATATAAATATCACGACCATGTAATTCAAGTGGCGTGTAGGGTTTCACCGCGCTGATCGTAGGTATATTCTCCTTCACCAAAAAGGTTGGAATCAATTCGATGGCGCCGCCTATGCCTACCAAAATCAAACTAAACAACAACATCTGCAAGGGTCTTCTTTCGATAAATCGATGCCAGTGCTCTCCCTTATGCGCTGTGGCTTTAACCAATGCGGGTGCTTCTGCCTCTTCATTGGCTTCAAATGAACCTTGGGCCATAGTTTTCCAAAGGTTAACTACCATTACGATGGCACCCGACAAGTAAAGCAAACCACCCAAACTTCTAAGCATATACATCGGTGCAATCATTTTCACCGTATCCAAAAATTGATATTGCAACACACCTTCGGGTGTAAATGCACGCCAGTTAATCGCTTGGGTAAATCCTGCCCAATACATCGGAACCGCATAGAACACGATTCCCAACGTACCCAACCAAAAGTGCGTATTTGCCAAAGTCTTGCTATACAACTCTGTACGCCACATTCTAGGTATCAACCAATACAAAACCGCAAACGTCAGAAACCCGTTCCAGCCCAAAGCCCCAACATGCACATGAGCGATGGTCCAATCGGTAAAGTGAGAAATCGCGTTTACATTTTTCAAACTCAGCATCGGGCCTTCAAAAGTGGCCATACCATAAGCGGTAATCGCAACCACCATGAATTTCAACACCGCATCTTCCCTCACCTTGTCCCAAGCACCTCTCAATGTGAGCAACCCGTTGATCATACCGCCCCAACTTGGAGCAATCAGCATAATGGAAAAAACCACACCCAAACTCTGAGCCCAATCAGGCAAAGCGGTATAGAGCAAGTGGTGAGGCCCGGCCCAGATATAAATGAAAATCAGTGCCCAATAGTGAATGATTGACAACCGATAGGAATACACCGGTCGATTCGCAGCCTTTGGTAAGAAATAGTACATCAAACCCAAATATGGCGTGGTTAAAAAGAAAGCGACCGCATTATGACCATACCACCACTGAACCAAGGCATCCTGCACCCCAGCATACCAACTGTAACTCTTCATAAATGCGATAGGTAGTTCGATGCTATTGACAATGTGAAGCATCGCTACCGTAACCCAGGTTGCGATATAGAACCAAATGGCAACATATAGATGGCCTTCGCGACGTTTTAAGATCGTTCCGAACATATTCACCCCAAACACCACCCAAATCAATGTAATAGCGATGTCTAAGGGCCATTCCAATTCGGCATATTCTTTACCCGTTGTGTAGCCCATCCACAAAGACAACGCTCCAAAAAGGATAATCAGCTGCCAGCCCCAGAAGTGGATTTTACTCAGCAAATCACTATAAAGTCGCGCTTTACACAATCGCTGGAGAGAATAATAGACTCCCAAAAAGATTCCATTTCCCACAAAGGCGAAAATCACCGCATTGGTGTGAACCGGCCTCATCCGGCCAAAGGTGGTAGGCGCCCAGTCGAAATTCAACGCAGGAAAAGCCAACTGCAGCGCAATTAGCAATCCAGCCAAGAATCCAACGATGCCCCAAACCATGGTTGCCATGGCAAACCATTTCACAATTTTGTTGTCGTACGAAAAGCGTTCAAGTTGCATAAAGTTATTTATTTTTTGATAAGTTATTTTTTGATTTTTCCCGATTTGATGCGGGTTTATGTTCCATTAATATGCGAAAACCATCGGCCTCCAAATCATCGAACTGCCCCTTTTTCACACTCCATAAATACGCCAACAAGAAGGTCCCTGCGATACAAATGCTGCAAATCATGAGGATAATTACGACTGACATGGGAGGATAGATTTCTTGATTCAAAGTGATGGATATTCCCCGACCCGTTCAATGACAAACCTCAAGTCAAAAAGTGATAATTATCATGTTTTTCAGAGTTTCAAACCCTCCCGCCAACCACCGTACAGTGTCGCGATCCAAGTGAACAATACAATGCTGATTGAACTCGCTGGCATCAGTATGGCCGCGATCATGGGATTCAAATTGCCACTAACGGCAAAACTCAAACCCACCACATTATATAGGATGCTGATAAAAAAGCTCCACCAAATCACACGTTTTCCGCGTTTCACAATTCGCCACAAAGAATCCAACTTAAACAAAGAACTACCCATGATAATCGCATCGCAACCCGGTGAGAAATACCCCATATCGTCGGAAACCGCTATCCCAAAATCCGCCTCCATCAAAGCACCCGCATCGTTCAAACCATCGCCCACCATCATCACCGATTCTCCTTGTAGTTTCAAGGCCTTCACGAAATCTTGTTTTTGATGCGGTTTCTGTTGAAACAAAAACTCCGTAGCCTCTGGGAACAACGCTTGAAGTTGCAATTGCTCACCATTGGTATCGCCGCTTAGCACATTCATTCGAATTCCACCCTGACTCAACCCATCGAACATCCCTTTTAAACCCTCTCTGTATGTGCTTTTCAGGACAAATCGACCCACAACCACATCGCCAACGGCACAATAGATCTCAGAGCCACCGTTGAACGCATCAATCCTTACGTTTTCTAAAGTATCGTCCATCACTAAGCCCCTATCACCCACCGAAACCCGATTGCTCAAACCAACAAACCGCCTATTTCCAAGTCGATATGTCTCCCCCTCAATTTCCGCTTCAACCCCGCTGCCAATTACATTTTGGACCCGAACCACTGGCACTTTTGGACGATTCAGCCACTCTCCAATTTTCCTGGCATAAGGATGCACACTTTCCAAAGCCAAAGCAGCAATCGCATCCCCTGTATGTGAATCTAGCGCTCGCCCTTCAAATTCGATTTTGGGCTTAGACGATACAGTAAGCGTCCCCGTTTTATCAAAAACCGCCACCCCCACCTTCCTCCAATGATCCAAGGCGGATGCACCGCGAACATACATTCCATTTTTTGCCAATAGTGTTAGCAAATGACCATGAGTAAACGTTACACTCAATAGCAAAGCACATGGACAAGCAACAATCAAAACCGATGTCAATGCCCCCCATACTTTGCTTGCATCCGCAAACGACCAATAAAGTGCCGTAGATATTGCGACCAAAAAAAGTGCGATCGTAAACCACTGACTGGCACGATGCACAAAATCATTTTCGATGCCTGGTTTTGTGTCGACCTTCTTTTGCGATGACTTATTCCATAAGGACACGAGGTATCCTTGGGCCATAGATTTTTCGGCAATCACCCTTATACTTCCCGATAATTGTCGTCCACCAGCATACAACCACTCCCCCGTATTCACAGCAACGGGCGCGCTTTCTCCTGTCACAAAACTGTAATCAATCTGTGCCGTGCCATGCGCCAATCGCGAATCAACCGGAATCAGCTCTAGGTTATGAATTACTAGTTCATCCCCTTTTTGTATTTCGGACAGGGCGACACTAACTGTTTTGCCCCCCTTCCAAACCGAGGCACTTAATGGAAAATAGGATGTATAATCTCTGTCAAAAGCGATGCGTTGATAGGTCTTGTCTTGCAGGTATCGTCCAAGGAGCATAAAAAACACAATCCCGCTCAAGGAATCGAAGTAACCCGGACCCAAGTGGTTAACAATCTCGTACAAACTTCTGCCGAAGGTGATAAGCATTGCCAAAACGATGGGCAGGTCGATAGTAAGATATTTTTTCTTCAGCCCACCCCACGCGAGTGCATAAAATTCTTGGGCACTGAATAACATCACAGGCAAAATCAACAAGAAATTCAAAAGCAAAAAATAGGGCTTCAGGCCATCCAAGTCGGCACTTCCCCATTCAAAATACTCAGGAAAACTGAGCAGCATAATATTGCCAAAACAAAAACCTGCCACCCCCAGCCGGTAGAGGCGACGCTTTGAATCGCCTTGCAACTTATTGGACTTTTGCGAATCCGCACCAAGGTCGCTCAAACTGAAATACGGTTCATAGCCGATGGCGGTTAAAAATTGCGCAATTTTTCGGGCTGACGTAAGGTTGGGATCAAAGGAAACGGTTAGTTGCTTTTGTGAAAAATTCAGATCGCCCGTGGCAACGCCTGTCAGGAGTTTATGGATATTTTCGAGCAAGAAAACGCAGGAACTGCAATGAACCTGCGGAAGATAAAATACGATATGATTGGCCGTTTTGCTTTGATAAATATATAAGCGTTCGGCGATTTTCTGATTGTCCAGGAATGCAAATTTGTGCGCGGGGGCTCCTGTAGATACATCAAACCCCAATGCTTGATTGGCTGCGGGGCTGTTGTTTAATTCGTAATACTGACAAAGTTCGTTTTGCGATAGCAATTGATAGACTGACTTACAACCATCGCAACAAAAATCCTTGTGATCATATTGGATTGCTCTTCGAGTTTCGGTACCACAATGATAACAAATATGCGTATCAACAATTAAGTGAGCCATGGGTGCAATATGCACCCATGGCTCACTTAATAACCATGACGATGACCATCCCAAAAACTGATTTTTATCAGTTTTTCCCAATCACCGTTAGAAAAAGCATCATTCAGCTCATCGTTGCCAATCTAGTTGGCGGAATTGTAATTTCCCGAGGCTTCTCCATCACCGTTAAGCGAGCTTAGCACCAAACAAAGGTATCAAAACATCCATCAAACCAATATTGCAGTTTTTAATACACGACAACTTTTTTAGTCGCTTTCTTGTTGCCTTGGGTCACAACGACCAAATAAACACCCGCGTTCCAGTTTTCTGTATTGAAATCTATGAATTGCTCATTCAACACCCTCCTAGAATCCACCTTCGCCCCTACCACATCAAATACCTCTACCCCAGCATTTTCTAGCCCTTTCCCTTCCAAACTAAATTTATTTGTCGCCGGGTTGGGATAGACATTGATCGTATTTTCAAAGTCCAATGATTTTGAATTCAAAGCATAGGTAGTAGTAAAATTATATTCGAAAAAACTACCAAAATCAGCATTAAAGGTTTTAATCAAAGCATTGGTATTGCCATTTCTCAAACGCGCAAAACCAGTCCCCTGAGCCGTATTTGCCCACCAATACAAACCATCCAAACCATAATCGTTTACAATTAACTTGTAGCAACCATTCAGGTTCAAAGGGTAAACTGTGGTTTTATTGGCAACAGTAAATGAATCGCGAAGTACCACTTTCCCATCAACATCCAACAAAGTAATTGCATTTTCCTTGGGGTAATTATTGGTTCTAAACTCAATCTTAAAATTGGCTGGCAAAACATCGGGCATCGCAACTGGGGTCGAGGCTTTACTGTTCAAAGGATATTCGTCCAACTGGCCATTCACCTCTGATATCTCGCAATGAAACACATTGTTCGCTGGCAACATCCCGTTATCCCACAAACTCCAAGTAGGCAGTGTGATGCTCACCGTGTCCAACGACCTCAATTTTCCTGCCCAATGCCACACCTGCTTCACCGAAGCGTTATTCGCCCAATAAGTAAATTGCAAGGTCTTGACTTCTGTTTTACCCGTATTCTGCACCAAAATCACTGGCTGAGAACAGATTGGATTGGTTTTGGAATACTCGTAATCCTTTGTCGGCTTTACCACTTGAATAATTTTTGCATCGTTATTAAAACTCAAATCTCCATAACTAACCAACTGATGAGCAACGATATATCTGTAATCCCCCGATTTTGTGGGCTGCGAAATTTCATAATCTATAGTTTCAGTTTTTCCAGGGGTCACCCACTTTGTAATTTCATGTTCGATGAGCTTTGATCGCTGTCCAGGACACCAGCCCTGACGAGGAATCAACCAAGTACCACCTTGCGCAATCATCGGATTTACTGAACAATCAACAACAGAATTCCAACTCATCGCATTGCCGGCCACATTCAACGTATGGGTAATTACACCTCCATTTTGCTCAAACTCGCCATCAGAACCATGGCCTGTAATGGTTGAGCGCAACTTGAACGATTTCGCACTAGAAATCAAAGGGATATTCATCGGAGCGAAAACAGAATTATTCAAAATACTATTGATGCCTGGACCACCCAAACGCGCACCACCCTGCCAAAGCTGATTGAACTCCAAAACAGGTCGAGCTGGAGTCCCCACAATGAATAAGAATTCCATCTCCATTTGTTCCTGATTCTGTCCGCCCATGGCCACAACAAGTCGCTTATTGTCCTTAAGCAACGGCGCATAATCCGTCATATCGAGGTACCAACTTTTACCCGTCATCCCCAAATCCAAATTGATTCCGTAGGGGGTAACAAACGAAACCAATTCATTAAACCATGGGAATCGCAAGGAATAATTCATCTTAGATATGTCAATCGACCCCTGAATCTTATTAAAAACAGAATCTGTCAAAGCACCATTATCGCCATTATAAACCCAAGATTTCCGGGCTTCAAACAAAGAAAAACTCGAATCGATCTTCAACAAATCATGCGTCACAATTTTAGATTTAGCATTGTCAACAACCATATAACGATCGATGCCATTCGGGTTTCTCACAATCGAATCTCGCTGCAAAATATTGCTTATCGTTTTGTTGTAAGTACCTGAAAGCAAGGTGATATTGGGCTTTTCGATAAATGCCTGAAACATGCGACTCAACCTATCACCGCGATCATAGGTCCATTGCGTATTGACACCGTTCGATACTTTGCCTAACGCATCATCGGAAAAAGATTTTCCTTTGCCTTCATTCATTGGGTAATACGCCACCAAACTCGCATATTGGGGATGGGTGTTATCGATGGAAC
>JBEGUW010000142.1:0-5700 GCA_041178665.1 Bacteroidota bacterium | reverse complement strand
CGAAACTGCAGAAATTGCCAAACGCATCATATTTTTGGAGAATGAATTATCACCCTCCTTTATCAATCGAAACGCTATGAATCTGACCCAAGACACTATTGCTTTCAAAGGTAGGAAGCATCGATTGAAAATGACATTACAATTTTCATGGCTTTTATTATTTGTATTTACGGGGATTCACTTGGTTCAAGCCCAAAAATCAAAGCCCGTTAACGAACCCAATTCCCCAACAAACTCGGCACAAATCCTGTCTCCCGCAGCAAAGCCTCATAGCATTTACAATCCCAACGCCCAAACTTCACTCCCCATTTCCGTTGGCGCAGAGAATACTTCGGCCTATTTGTCGATGCTAAGCGGCAAAAAAGTTGGCATCGTCGCAAACCCAACCTCAAAAATCGGGAATACCCATCTTGTCGACACGCTCAAAAAACTAGGTGTCAAAATTGTGATGGTTTTTGCACCAGAACATGGATTTAGGGGCGATGCGGAAAATGGCGCCCACATCGAAAATGGCGTGGACCAAAAATCCGGGCTGGCCGTGGTTTCTCTTTATGGAAGTCATATAAAGCCGAGCCCAAACGACATGAAGCAGCTAGATGTGGTTCTGTTTGATATTCAAGATGTTGGCACCAGATTCTACACCTACTTAACTACGATGCACTATGTGATGCAGGCCTGCTCAGAGCAAAACAAACCCTTAATCATTCTAGACAGACCCAATCCCAATGGCTATTTCGTGGCTGGACCTATTTTAGAACCCAAATTCAAAAGCATGGTGGGCGTGCATCCAATACCGATCGTTCACGGAATGACCTTGGGCGAGCTCGCAAAAATGATCAATGGCGAAGGCTGGTTGAAAGATTCGGCTCATCCAAATATCAAACCTTGTAAACTCACTGTGATTCCCTGCGGAAACTACAACCACAACAGAGCCTATCCATTGCCGGTTCCCCCATCACCAAACTTACCGACAGTAAACTCGATTTATTTATACCCCACGCTGTGTTTACTCGAAGGCACCAATGTGAGTATGGGGCGAGGAACCGACAAACCTTTTGAGTGCTTTGGTGCGCCATGGTTATCGCAAGGAACCTATTCATTTGTTCCAAGGGCGATTCCCGGAAAATCTTTGAACCCTCCTTACCTTGGCGAAAATTGCAAAGGGGTATTGCTGAGCGACTTTGCTTCGGGGTATTTGATATCTTATCGGAATTTATATATCGACTGGATGATCATGCTGTACCAAGAATGTCCCAATAAGTCGCTGTTCTTCAATTCATTTTTCAATAAACTCGCAGGGAACGCTACCCTTCAGCAGCAAATCGTATCGGGTAAGAGCTCCATGGAAATTCTGCAAAGTTGGCAACCCGGAATCGATGCTTTTTTGATCAAACGCAAGCCCTATCTACTTTATCCTTACCAATCCGAATGGGGTATTTATTGATTGTTGTATCTTTGTAAAATGAAAACCATTTCAAGCATTTTCGTCGCTGTTTTAGCGATTTCTTGCACGCAAACCGCAAATCAAATTGGCAAACCTGTGAATACCAGCGACGCTGTGTCTGTGAATGTGGGTCTAGAGAATTTCAAAAAAGATGGCAAAGCCGAAGCCGTATTATTCGGAAAAGTGGATGAAGTATGTCAGTCCGAAGGTTGCTGGTTTACCTATCAAACCGAAACCGAAAATATCACTGTGGATTTTGGCGATGCATTTACGGTTCCCAAGAACATTGGAGCCAAGGATTTGTATGCTGTGGGACATTTTTACAACGATACCACTGAGGATAAAATAGCAGTGGTTAAATTCCACGCCGACGGGGTAAAATTTAAATAATGTAAATTACGATTCAACTTGGAATCGAAAACCCTATAAAATGAATAATCTTGTAGGGAATTGATTGATTGATTGGCTATCAACGCGAAAGGGCACCCAATGGGTGCCCTTTCGCGTTGATGATATAGTTGTCCTAAATGGGAATCCTATTACTTGATTTCAAAAGTATTCATAAAGGCTGTCGTGAAATTACCCGCCCTAAAATCAGGATCGCGCATCAATTGCAAATGCAATGGAACCGTAGTTTTCACACCTTCAATAATGAATTCGCCCAAAGCTCGCTCCATCTTCACAATCGCTTCATCGCGGGTTTGAGCAGATACAATCAGCTTAGCGACCATGGAATCGTAGTATGGAGGAATGGTATAACCAGCGTAAATATGTGTATCCACACGAACTCCATGTCCGCCCGGACGGTTCAATTGGGTAATTTTACCCGGGCAAGGTCTAAAGTTGTTATGAATATCCTCGGCGTTAATACGACACTCTATAGCGTGTTTGGTTGGATAGTGATCCTTTCCAGAAATGGGAACACCTGCAGCGATTAAAATCTGCTCTTTCACCAAATCATAGTTAATCACTTCCTCAGTTACCGGATGCTCCACCTGAATACGAGTATTCATTTCCATGAAATAGAAATTACGATGCTTATCAACCAGAAACTCTACCGTTCCAACTCCCTCGTAATTGATGATCTGAGCTGCTGCTTTTGCGGCCTCACCCATTTTCTCGCGCAATTCTGGCGTCATAAATGGCGACGGTGTCTCTTCAAGCAACTTCTGGTGACGACGTTGAATGGAACAATCGCGCTCACTCAAATGACAAACTTTTCCGTATTGATCTCCAGCGATTTGGATTTCGATGTGACGTGGATCTTCGATGTATTTCTCCATGTACAAACCATCGTTTCCGAAGGCTGCACCGGCCTCTTGCTTCGCACTTTGCCATGCTGGTTCTACTTCTTCGTCTTTCCAAACGATGCGCATACCACGACCACCACCACCAGCAGTTGCCTTCATGATAACGGGGTAACCGATTTCATTGGCGATTTTGATGGCTTCCGTAAAGCTAGACAATAAACCTTCCGAACCAGGAATGGTAGGCACGCCAGCCTTTTTCATTGTATCCTTTGCGTTGGACTTATCTCCCATTTGGTCGATTTGTTCCGGTGTGGCACCAATAAACTTGATACCATGATCACGACAAAGTGCAGAAAATTTGCTGTTTTCAGACAAAAATCCATATCCGGGGTGAATTGCATCGGCATTGGTTATTTCAGCCGCCGCTAGGATGCGCGACATAGAAAGATAACTATCCTTACTCTGCGGTGGGCCAATACAAACGGCTTCATCAGCAAAACGAACGTGCAAACTTTCACGATCGGCTGTAGAATAAACGGCCACTGTTTTAATCCCCATTTCCTTACAGGTACGGAGTATGCGAAGAGCAATCTCACCGCGGTTAGCGATTAAGAGTTTTTTAAACATAACAATTTTGATTAGGCGGGTTCAACCAAGAATAAAGGCTGATCGTATTCCACAGGACTAGCGTTATCAACCAAAATCTTAACAATTTTACCAGTCACTTCACTTTCGATTTCATTGAACAATTTCATTGCCTCAATGATACAAACGACTTTCCCAGAGCTCACATCATCGCCAACATTAACAAATGCAGGAGAATCAGGATTGGCTGTACGATAAAAAGTACCAACCATTGGCGATTTGATGGTGATCAAATTGTCGGCCTTAGGTTCAGCTACCGGCGCACTCGTTGCTGCTGCAACAGGAGCCGAAATAGCTACCGGTGCTGGCGCTGCTTGCATTGCGACAGGTGCTGGGGTATATTGAGCAGTGGTAAATTGAGCCGGGTTCTTTTTGATAAGTAGTTTAAAATCTTTTTGATTGATTTCTACTTCATCTACACCTGCAGTTGAAACAAATTTAATCAGTGCTTGAATCTCTTTTATGTCCATAGTTTTTTGATAAAATGATTCTGCAAATAAAACCAAAAATGAGCGAAAACGACCAAAAAAGGCATGATTTTTACCAATAATCACCCAAAATGACCTAAAAAATGGTCAAAAACATCAAAAATTACTCAATTTGTTTTAGAACCGATAAGCCAATCCGCCTTGGACAATCGCTTTTGCAGCCCCCACCTCACCAAACAACATCAATGATTTATAAATATCGCCGCGAATACCAAAGGTTACATCGCCTCCCACGGTTGGCACACTCAACAACCCTATCCCTAATCCATCGACATTCTTGTTTAGAAACTTATTGTTACTCGTCACCGATATACTATTCCCTCTAATACCCATACTTACACCAATGTAGCATTGCACCTTGTCGTCTGGATTAAAGAAATAATTATACCTGACATTGCAACTTGTACTATTATATTTCAAACCCAAGGTCGTCTGTACAATCATTCCTATATCATTGTAAAAAAAAGAATCTTTCAATTCCCCATCAAACAAAAAAGAACTGTGGGCAAAATTCAATCCCAATGAGTGTTTTGGCTTAAATCGATACTCTAATTTAAAAAATCTAATGGGCGATTTTGAAAGATTTACATTGACAAACTGCGCATCAGGATTTGCCGGGATAGTGATTTCAATAGTTTTTTTCAATCCCAAATACAAAAGATTGCCACTTCCATTTCCGTAAGCTACAGTCAAGGAATTTTGTTTATCAGGAACGTCTTGCGCTTGATTCCCATCAGGATTCATGGATTGATCTGTAGAATTTGTCTGCGCTTTCACTGTGGAGGAGAAAAAACCTGCACAACAAATCAGGGCTATCGCGATTACTTTTTGCATAGAGTTTACAACGGAATGTTACCGTGTTTCTTCTTGGGATTGTTTTTCACCTTATTCTGAAGCATGTCAAAAGCCTGAATCAAACGCGCACGTGTTTCTTCTGGCAAGATAACTTCATCCACAAAACCGCGCGCGGCAGCCCTGTATGGATTGGCAAAAAGATCACCGTATTCCTTTTCCTTCTCTTTCCAAGCGCTATCGCGATCATCAGAAGAATCGATTTCCCGTTTAAAGATGATTTCTGCAGCGCCTTTGGCTCCCATTACCGCAATCTCCGCAGTGGGCCAAGCAAAATTCATATCCGCACCGATGTGTTTGCTGTTCATTACATCATAAGCGCCACCGTAGGCCTTGCGCGTAATGACAGTAATCCTTGGCACCGTTGCTTCACTAAAAGCATAAAGCAATTTCGCGCCGTTGGTAATAATAGCATTCCATTCTTGATCGGTCCCAGGCAAGAATCCCGGAACGTCTTCCAATACCAACAAAGGAATATTAAACGCATCGCAGAAACGCACAAAACGAGCCGCTTTCTGTGAACTATGAACATCCAATACACCCGCCAAAAACGCAGGCTGATTGGCTACAATTCCTATACTTTTTCCTGCCAAACGGGCAAACCCGACAACAATATTTTCGGCATACGAGGCATGTACTTCAAAGAATGAATCCGCATCCACAATCCCCTGAATCACCTCTTTCATATCGTAAGGCTGATTGGGATTCTCAGGAATAATACCCATCAACACTTCCCTTGTCTCATTCCCGCCGTGATATGGCAATGGCATGGGCTTTTCTTCACAATTCTGTGGCACATAAGAAAGCAATTTGCGCAAATTCTGTATACAAACCACTTCATTGGGAGCTGTCATGTGCGCCACACCACTTTTTGAACCGTGTACCGAAGCACCACCTAAATCCTCACTACTCACATCTTCGTTGGTCACCGTTTTCACCACATTGGGCCCGGTAACAAACATGTAACTACTATTTTCAACCATGAAAATAAAGTCGGTCAAGGCAGGAGAATAAACTGCAC
>JBEGUW010000141.1:0-13744 GCA_041178665.1 Bacteroidota bacterium | reverse complement strand
TAAACGGCTGCGAACCCGCCCCACCGGAACCTTCACGACCATCAAACGGCACCGGAAAAGCACTGGATTCTGTAATTTCAAATGTCCGAGGCGGTATCACCAAACACTCTACCGAACCTTTGCCTCCATTATTGTAAATATCCCATGCCTTACAGGTTAGGAAGTGTTTACCAGGCTGCAAACCATTGAGAGGAATTCTCACTGTTCCTGTGGTATACGAATTGACATCATAAGAAAAATAATCGTTTAACACATAAGAGCGTTGGTCTTCCGTTCCTTCATCGATTACCAGTAGCAAATCACGACCAATTCCAGCCCCCGTTGCATTGATCCCATCCTTATCAAAGATACGCGCCACAAAATCCACATCACGAGCAACCTTACCGCCACTGATAAATGTGGTATCCTGCATAAAAGCTCGAACCATTGGACCCTCTGTACCTGGATTGATACCCACTTCACTGCCCCCGATGATAAATTGCCAAGATCCGGCGGCATCCGTTTCGCCATTGTGGGCATAAAATTTGGCTACCCCAATCCCATAATTATACGATATGTCTTTGGGTACCGAAAAAACCAATTGGAAATCCCCATTCTTCACAGATACTTGGCCATTGAACAAAACACCAGATTGTTCCAAAAATGGAACCGGCGAAGCACTTTTGTCGTTATTCAAAGTAAACTTCTGCGATGGCTTATCGAATACTTTCACCCACATCGTACCATTGAAATTATTAAACTTACCTACCAATCTTTCATTGACATGTCCTTTCAGGGTAATGACAGAAAATGCTTTCACTGTATCGCGAAAGGCACTCAGCGATTTGCCATTTACACTATCTACGGCGATGATATGCTTGGGAAAAGCAATGGGCATACTTGCATCACCCAATAGGGCAAATTTGTTGTCTTCCGTATTGTATGGTGGCGGTCGATTTTTCATTTTCTGAAACACTTCGCCCAGCGTAGGAATGGGTTCGTTGGGTTTCGGAAATCCGTATTTTGTCCAGAAGTCGCTGTTGATTTGAGTATTTCCACTCACATAAACCAAACGCGTAGTACTCATCAAGGCAATTGCGCCACCTTTTGGATTTAGCAACGATAGCACGCCTGCGCTTTTGCTCTTTGGATCATCGTATTGACTAAATTCACAGGTAGCGGTAAACATGATGGGCATTCGATTGGCATTTTCCCAACTGTTGATCATTGGAATATCCAAAAAGGATTCTTGTGCCCAGCCCTTAAGACCGCCATGACCTTGATAGTTAACAAACAAAACGCCGTCCTTCATACTCCGATTAATTGCCGCGCTCATGTCGGGGTAACTTTCATTGTTGCCCGTTGTAGACTGTTTGAAGGCATCAGAATAAAGCTTATTGACGTTCAGATAAGGGTAAAACTTGTTGATGTATTGGGCATTCTTCTCACTTTCCAGAACGAATTCAGTTTCCCAACCCTCATCGGCATCATCGCAAGCAAAGGCAATATTCGATCTCCATGGACCCAAGGCCAAAGGGCTACTATAACGCTTGAGTTTTTCCACCACGCCCATGGCATCCTCATTTGTATAACAGGGTATTCTTCCCACCGGAACCGTGAGTTTTGATTTGATAATTTCCGGATCACCTTCAGCAGAATCAAGATAACCTAAGAAATCGTCTAAGGAAAAATTGGCGTTGTTATTATATGATTGATAAACGGGAACGAAGTTGGTATTATCCACCAAACGATTTTGCATGTCGTACGATGCCGCACCAAAGAGCGTAACAAATCGCAGTTTCACACCCTGACTTTCCGAATATTTATACTGCCAACGCAAATAGTTCCTGATGGCGACCAAATCCTGCATTCCGCCAGAAAATTCATTGTAAATTTCTTGTGGAGTGATCACAACCGTTTTGAAATTGGTTGGGGCTGCCTCTCTAAATGCTTTTAATGCATTGGCCGCCTTGGTGAAATTGGGATGTGTTATGATGACAAACTCGTACGCCCCTTGAAAAGCAATATTCTGATTTGATAGTAATTTGATTAATTTGGGCTTCAAAAAATCATTTGCATTGGGATCGAAACAGATAAATGTATGATGATCGGTTTTACCCTTCAGCAACATCGACAATTTACTACCTGAAACCGGCTGCAGAGTCATTGAGGCAGGCAGAATCGGGACCGACACATTCCATACTTTACAATTTAGGCTGCTTGATGCGAATTCATAGGCCAGATTGCTTGGGTCAGACGCCATTTGTGCATGCCTGATAAATGAAGTAGATGTGGGTGTGATCGTGATATTGGATGAGGGTTGTTTATCCGGGGAAGACGACGTGATTTCGAAAAAGTCTAAAAATCCATACGATTTGGTATTGGGACGATTGAGTTTAAACTGCAGATTTAAGGCACTACCCACCACCGGGACTCTAAATACTCTTTCTAGGTATGTATAGTTTTCATAACTACCATAAATCGCTCTCAAATTGTAACGGAAGTACTTTCCATTGGCATTTACAACCAAAGAACCCGTATCATCGATCATGGTAGCGGCAAAAGTAATTTTCACCCATACCGAATCTACATAGGAAGGAACATTCGTAAGAAAACTCCGGTTGGTTGTCTCATTGCCAAACTTTTCCCCGAACCATGTCCGACCCATTCCAGCGGGATTTACAAGGTCTGTATCGTGTTTTAAGTAGATTTCATTCCCTGAGTACGTGGTTGTGATGGCACCTACAAAGCCGGGTTGATCTTGAATTCGCTTGCCTTTTTTAGCATCGCTTCCTAGTATTAATGTAGTGTTGACAGCATAAAAATTGTTAAAACTTCTGTACTCACCGGCAGAAAAAATCCAATCCCGGGTAGATTGTCCGTAAAACAAAATATAATCACCGTCGTCCCACTTCCCATCCGACTCTCCTTCGATAAAAATAGGTATTTCAGGACTTTCAGGGGATGGCGCCGAATAATTCATCTGACTCAATTCAGCACCTTGAATACCAAACAATTGAAAGTTACGAGGATCCGTATTTTGGACATCCAAACCCATCTTGGCGAGCTCAGATTTTGTAATTTTATGGATTCCAGAATTATCTATTTGCAACTGCGCCCATTTCCCCGAAGCCAAGAAAGACTGGGCTTTCAGGCCAATAATTGGAAAAAAAACAAGGAGGGCTATTAATTTAAAAAGAAGCTTCACAGTGATGTAACGTAAAAAATCAAATTTACATCAAATAATTTCGATTTTAATACAAAATTTCAACACCTCTTCGCGATCAACCAAGCAAAGTTTTTGAGTTTTTACAATATATTTGGCATTGAATCGTTTTTATTTGTAGTTTTGTTAATCATACCATATGAAAAGAGTAATACGTAAAATTAGCTTTGGTTTGTTTGGAGGGCTTGCTCTTCAGCTCCAAGCTCAGGATCCCGAACTCACTCAGTTCTATGCCGCTCCAGTATACACAAACCCAGCTTTGGCGGGGTCTGCCGTATGTGCTTATGGTGCTGCGGGAAGGGTTTCATTGAACTATAGAAACCAATGGCCAAACCTTCCGGGAACCTTCCGTTCTTTCTGCGCATCATGGGATCAACACATCCCCAGTGTAGGTGGTGGATTGGGAGCCATGGTTTTCCATGATATCGCTGGTTCAGGCTTATTAACATCTACCACAGTGAGTGGTGTTTATTCTTACCTATTGCCGTTGGACAGAGGTAGAATGTACATGCGTTTTGGACTTCAGGGGTCAGTAACCAACAAATCAATCAACTTTGGTCGTTTGAAATTTGCGGATCAAATCAACCCTACTCAAGGTTTTGTATTGCCAACAGGTGAGCAAACGCCTTCGAGCAGTGTGACCTATCCCAATTTTAATGCAGGATGGGTTATGTATACCTCTAAATTTTACATGGGTTTTGCTGCGCACAACGTGAATCAGCCCAATTGGAGTTTTTACAAAAATCCTGATGAAATTTTACCGATGCGTTTAACCGTTCACGCGGGTGGTGTAATCCCAATGTCAAGAAGTCGTTTTGAAGAGAATAATTTCTCTCCTAACGTTTTGTTCATGAAGCAAAGGAATTTCACTCAATTGAATTTGGGTTTCTACGCAAACAAAGGTCCTTTGGTTACAGGTTTGTGGTTCCGCCAGACATTTGGTGCATTCAAGAACTCAGATGCCATCATTATGTTGGTTGGATTTAGAAAGAATCGTTTCAAGTTTGGATATAGCTACGACTTCACGGTGAGTGATGGTAGAAGCGCTATCCCATCAAGTCATGAAATCAGTGCGACAATTGACTGGTGTGTTCCTCCAGGAAGAACGCCTTTCAAACCTTTACACTGTCCAGAATTTTAACAAAAAAGACGTTTTCCACATTTTGACGACGAAAAAGCCCAATGTATCAGTGGCTTTTCTGACGAGAATGTTGAAAAAAAATATATATTTGCAAATAATACACAATATCTGTCGTTATTAATAACTAAGAATGCAAACCGTGTTAACAAAAAATCGCACTTGGATTTGGGCAATCGCAGCCATTGTGGCTACTAGCGCCTGTACTACTAAGAATGTCAGCAAGACCACCGGCCAAGGATATAACAATCCTAAATGGGGTGGATTTGCCAATCCTAAGTACAAAGGACAAGAAACTGGTCCTGGTTTAGTATTGGTTGAAGGTGGATCTTTCACCATGGGATCTACTGAAAAGGATCTTCAATTCGACAATAACAATGCTGAAAGAACAGTTACTGTAAACTCATTCTACATGGATGAGGCAGAAGTAAGCAACTTGCAATACCGTGAATACGTGTATTGGTTGATGCGGACTTATGTCAGCTATCCTGAAGTTTATCAACGTGCCCTCCCCGATTCATTGTGTTGGAGAAGCAAATTGGCTTATAACGAGCCTTTCGTTGAATACTACTTCCGCCACCCTTCATACAAGGACTATCCAGTGGTTGGTGTAAATTGGTCTCAAGCCGCAGAATTTGCCCAATGGAGAACTGAGCGTGTGAACGAAATGATTTTGGATCGTGAAGGCATCGTAAAGTTTGATATCGTAACTGATAACAACGACGATAACACTTTCCACACTCGCACTTACCTCGCCGGTCAGTATGATTTCATCAAAAAGGGCAAAAAGCCTTTGAGTGACTTCAGCAAGAAGAAAAAGAAAGACCAAAAGCGCTTTAAGGTGTTGATGGAAGATGGTATTATGTTGCCAGAATATCGTTTACCAACCGAGGCTGAGTGGGAATATGCTGCTCAGGCAAACATTGGTGAAGTTACATTCAACAACATCGATCAAAAGAAAATCTATGGTTGGACAGACTATACAATCCGTATTAAGGAAGAGCAAGAGAAAGATCGTGGTAAGATTCGTTTGAATGCCATGGTTGGTAAAGGTGATTTCGGTGGTGTTGCCGGTGGTCCATTAAATGATGGTGGTTTCGTACCTACTCCCGTATTTTCATATTGGCCAAACTCTTATGGTTTGTACAACATGGAAGGTAACGTAGCCGAATGGACAATGGATGTTTACCGTCCTTTATCTCAAGAAGACTTCGATGCGTTCATGCCTTTCCGTGGTAACGTTTACAAGACTTTAGTGTTGGATCAGTATGGCGTAATCGAACAAAAAGATTCATTGGGTCGTTTGGTATATCGTGATGTAACTGAGCGTGAAAACGTGAACCGCAGAAACTATAAGAAATCTGATAATATCGGTTTCAAGGATGAAGAGAATTACAACAATGGTGATATGACTTACGAATACGGTGTTACCTCATTGGTTAACAACAAAGCCCGTGTTTACAAAGGCGCATCATGGAACGATCGTATCTACTGGGCATCCCCAGGAACCCGTCGTTTCTTAGATGAAAAGCAAAGTCAGTCTAACATTGGATTCCGCTGTGCGATGATTCGCATTGGTTCTCCAGTGGGTAATGGCAAAAAGAAATACAACAACTTGCCTAGCTCTGGTATCGACAAGAAGACCAAGCGTCGTAAATAATAGATCTTAATCATAAACAAAAAGGGCCACTCAATGAGTGGCCCTTTTTGTTTTGCGTATGTGGTATTCTAATTACATAGAATCATAACAAATTCGGGATAATTCTGCAATCCATTAAAGATGAAGGGGCTAATCGCATAGGCATCCGGAGAATCCATCGAAATGCCTAAAAAAAGAAAAGCCCCGTTTCCGGGGCTTTTGTATGCTCTTAGAGCGAGAAACGAGACTCGAACTCGCGACCCCAACCTTGGCAAGGTTGTGCTCTACCAACTGAGCTATTCTCGCATGAAGTCTGATCCTTCAATCGTGGTGCAAAAATACGTCAATAATTCTTTTCCATCAAGTAGAATCGAAAAAAAAGAAAAAAAGGCAGTCCTGTAAGCCGGGTTCTGTACTCAGGTTGCCCTGAGCTTCTATCATTGATCTGGGATGTTACTCACGCAACACCTCTATCGGTCTACCCTCCTAGCCTGCCGAAGCAATTGAGCGGGCCGCCCAAGACCAGGTTTATTTGACCTTTCAACCCGTAAGGTTTGTCCCAATCCTGAATCACTCCAGAACGAGTGGGCTCTTACCCCACTTTTTCACCCTTACCTCCCGAAAGAGGCGGTTTTGCTTTCTGTGACACTTTCTGTCATCCTAGGCCGAAGCCAAAAATGCCTTCTTATTAGGAAGTACGGCGCCCTTTGTTGCCCGGACTTTCCTATTCGCTTTTACGAATCGATAGAACGGACTGCCAAGTATCAAAGGTAACACCGAATTTGGTGGAAAACACAAGGCTACATCAATAACGCGATTTCTTATCTTTGTAATCTAGCAGTATGGAAACACAATTTGAGGTAGTCATAGGACTTGAAATTCACATTCAATTACAAACCAAGAGTAAAGCCTTCTCTTCGGATAGTATCGAATATGGCGCCTTGCCAAACACACAGGTGAGCCCCATTAGTCTCGGTCATCCCGGAACACTGCCAATGCACAACCGCGCAGCCATCGACAATGCTATCAAAATGGGATTGGCACTGAATTGTGATATCCGCGAAGTGAATCGTTATTCCCGTAAAAACTATTTCTACGCCGATTTGCCGAAGGGATATCAAATCACACAGTTCGATACCCCATTGTGCGATAACGGTGCCGTACAGATCAAATTAGGCGATGGTACGATCAAAGAAATCCGTCTTACCCGCATCCATATGGAGGAAGACACGGGGAAAAGCATGCACGACCAGGATTTGTATGATACGCTAGTGGATTATAACCGTGCTGGAACAGCCCTCATTGAAGTGGTTACCGAGCCCGACGTTAAATCTGGTGAAGAAGCCTATGCGTTCGTCACTGAAATTCGTCGTTTGGTTAGATACCTCGATATCTGCGATGGAAACATGGAAGAAGGAAGCCTTCGTTGCGATGCAAACATTTCTATTATGCCCAAAGGCAGCAAAGTGTTTGGTACCAAGGTGGAAGTGAAAAACATGAACTCCATTTCCAATGTTAAGCGCGCCATCGACTTCGAAATTGCACGTCAGACCGAGGTCCTCAATAGCGGAGGCATCATCCAAGGTGAAACGCGCGGATTTAATGGCCTCAATGGAAGTACCTTTAGCTTGCGTAAAAAGGAAGCAATCAACGATTACCGATATTTCCCGGAGCCCGATTTACCACCAACCATTGTCACCAAAGAATATATCGCCCAAGTAAAATCAGGGATGCCAGAATTGCCAGCTACGTTATACAATCGATTTACCAACGAATATGGCCTGAGCGATTACGATGCTTCGGTTTTGGTAGATGATAAGCACAGTGCACTTTATTTTGAAAAGGTTGTAGGCATATCGCCAAAGTATAAGCAAGTCAGCAATTGGATTTCCGGCCCAATACGCGGCTATTTGAATGAAAATGCTTTGAGTATGGACGAATTCCATCTATCGCCTGGTCAGATTGCCGAAATCATCGAACTAATCGAATCCAACAAAATCAGTCATACCGCTGCAACCCAACAGCTCTTCCCTGCCCTTACTAAGCAAGCGGATTCGTCTCCTACCGCTCTGGTTGAATCAATGGGCTTGGCCAATATCACCGACACTTCTTTTATCGATGAGATTGTTCAGACGGTCTTGTCGGAATTCCCTGAAAAAGTGACAGAATACAAAGCAGGAAAAGTGGGCTTGATGGGCTTATTTGTGGGTGAAGTGATGAAG
Source organism: Bacteroidota bacterium (assembly GCA_041178665.1). Classification (GTDB taxonomy): domain Bacteria; phylum Bacteroidota; class Bacteroidia; order NS11-12g; family UBA955; genus UBA955. The sequence goes on along the minus strand of JBEGUW010000141.1, from coordinate 5,540 downwards.
CGATCACAGGGCAAAGCCGATCCAAAAACAGCAAATACATTGGTAAAACAGGCGTTGGACAGTATTTAAGTTCACAATCATGGGGGCGCCTCAAACATATCTAAATGACGGGCGATACTTGTCGACTTTTTTCCGTTCGATGCGATTTCTCCTTCCCCTTTTCTGTTTTGCTGTTTCCTTAACTGCATATCCTTTAACAGGGCAATCTTCAAATCGCTCTGCGGCGCAAGGAATGGAAGCGGACGGATCTGACCCGGGAATAGAAGCTGATATTCGGTTCATCCTACCTGAAAACCCCAAAACACTACCCTTTTTAGATACTTCGGTAAACTTGATTCAGTCGTTTCAGGTCAGTACCGTTGCTAATATTTTGGCGACTTATGAAGCGCGAACCACGAACGGCCAGACCATCATGCATATTGGCGATGAACAGGTTGCTAGCTTAGCCACGGGATTTCATAAGGGCTTGATGGGCAGCTCCGCAACGCCGGGTCTATTTTTCCCCAGTACTTTGGCCAATTATTCGATTCCCACAGATTTAAAAACAAGTCATACTGGATTATGGACTTACGCCACCCCTAGCGAAACCAATCGTTTGTTACCGGCTGGCATCACGGGGTATGTCGCACAGACTTCCGAAGCCGGCAGCACTATCACATTGCAAATTCCGCCGCATTATCAGCGTGTTTCGGATCGATTCACCTTGTATTGCGATCGAAGCGAGATGTGCTTTGATGTTGTGATTCAAACATGTTCGGGCAGAAAATCAGACGGCAACCCTATCAACCCAATAAAAAAAGAATTTCCCAGTGGCTCCGCTTTTAGGAACGGAATGGAAAGTATTGAGTTGACACTGCCTGCGGGTACAAAGGAGATTATTATCACTTGCAAAAAAAGCAGACTCACCCAACAGAGTTTCACCCTTTGGGGCGCATCATTAACCAACAGCGCGACACTCCAATTTCACAGCATCGGGATGAGAGGTTCCGGATATTCAGATTTGCTTCGATTGGAGCAGTTCTTTGAACAATTACCCTTGATCAACCCCGATATCATATTACTTGATTTTGGTTTATACGACAATTACAGAGCCCAAGAAAGTGAGTCGATCTATCTCCGACCATTAAAAGACTGCTTGGCGAAGCTAAAGGCCTCGGTTCCCTCGGCCAAAATTGTGATTTGCATTCCCCAAGATTGTATTCGTGGCGGACGAACATTGCAGACGTTTGAGAAATTCGAGCAGGCCGTCATCAATCTATGTAAAACAGAGCGTGTAGCCTATTACGATTGGTTTAGAGTGGCTGGCGGCAAATATTCTGCGCAATATTGGTCTGACTATCAATTATTTAAACCCGATGGATTGCATTTGGAAGAACTTGGAGAAAGCCTAAAAACGCAATGCTATGTTTCAGCATTTCAGCAAACCCAGCAGCGTTATGCAAACGGCTACCGTCAGTTCAGCCTACCCGCGGACAGCAGCAAACGATTGGCATTTAGAACTAGGGATACACTCAGCAAGAATGTTCTGGTTTCCGAAGTTTGGCGATACCATGTGGTTAGAAGAGGTGAAACCGCCTATAGAATTGCTTTGCGATACGGAATCACTGTCGCCCAGTTGAAAGAATGGAATCATCTCCGAAATTATAATATCGCGGCTGGCACTAGGCTTAAAGTGGGAAAAATATCCATCGCTACCAAATCGGACCCAATTCAAGCAGTGGAAGTGAAAGACAGCACTGAATCGGAATCTAGTTCAGATTTCACGCCTGTAATTCCCGGGAAATCTCCGATAAAAAACACCCAAAAATTGGAAACTGTAAACACTCCAAAATCCAATGTCAACAATCCCATCAATGGCAGAAGCGATAGTGCCTCGACTGCTACAGCATTGCCTAAGTCCAATACCATCCCAACAAACGTCAACAACGCGCCAAAAATCAAATATCACAAAGTACAAGCTGGCCAAACATTGTATTCCATATCAAAGGCCTATGGCATGGACGTGGCGACATTAAAGCGATTGAACGGACTCAGGAGCAACAATTTGACAGTAGGTAGACTCCTTAGGGTTCGATAAAGACTATTAAACCATTGTAGCTTGGGTTTCGTCTAATGGTGATTATACCTAATTAATTAATACCGATATTTGTAGAACATGCGCTTTCCTATTCCAGCCAATACGATTTCAAGGTTTTTATTGATCTGTCTATCAGTTTTATTCTCAGTTACTTCAAATGCTCAAGGCGATAACAATCCACCTGCGGGCAGAGGCGGTGAAGGCGGTGGAGGGCGAAGCGGGGGCCGCGGAGGATTTAGAGTACTTGGAACGGGCAAAGTGGTTGGGTCGAGCGGAAATCCAATATCCGGAGCCACCGTCACCATTTTATATCCAAAAAGCATCGAACAGATTGAAAAATCCAATGCCACCAATTTTTCCTGGGCTGATACATCAAACTTTAAACGAAAAAAGTCAACCCTTACCAACGAACAAGGACAGTATCAAATCAATGTCAACCTAAGAGCCTTTGCACCGGAAGGCAGCGATTTCTCTTGGATGATGGGCGAACTGCAAAATCCTAATTCCAAAGCATTTTATTTCCTACTGGTATCACAGCAGAACGACAGTAAAATCACAAGTCAATGGCTTAATCTATTGAGTTTGGTTGATCTTAAGCAAATGCCCCCACCCGAAGGCGGTTTTGAATTCAATATTCCCGACATGATTTTGTTGAACAAAGATGAATCGATGAGTGCGGTGGAAATCAAGACCCAAGCGGTGTTGGTGAAAGGCGACACTACTGAAATCAACGCAAACAACTTCAAAGTTAACCCAGATGCTACGGCAGAGGACCTTGTCGGCAAAATGCCTGGTGTGAGTTCATCAAACGGACAAATTCAGGCCCAAGGTGAGACGGTAAAAAAGGTATTGGTGGATGGCAAGCCCTTCTTCGGCGAGGACCCCAATGCAGCCTTAAAAAACCTTCCCGCAGAAGTGGTTGGGAAAATCCAAATTTACGATGCAAAATCTGAACAGAGTTTATTCTCGGGGATTGACGATGGGAATACCACGAAAACGATGAATATCATCACCAAAAGTCAGTTTAGAAATGGCCTTTTTGGTCGAGGTTTCGCGGGCATTGGTCAATCCATCGAAGGAACGGGAGATCAGACGAAATACAAAGGCGGGATTACAATCAATTCGTTCCATGGCAATCGCCGACTCACGTTTTTAAGCCAAATCAACAATATCAATGAGCAGAATTTCTCCTTTGAAGATTTGATGGGAAGTATGGGCGTTGGCGGTATGGGTGGAATGGGAAGTCGCGGCGGTATGGGAAGTCGTGGCGGCATGGGAGGCGGTGGCAATTTCTTCACAGGCAACCAAAGTGGAATTACAACTACGCGTGCGATTGGCTTGAATTACAGCAATCAGTGGGGTAAGAATGTAGAGCTTAGCGGAAGTTACTTTTTGACCTCCACTGCAAATATCAATAGCACTGAAACAAATCGTAATTACATCGTGGGCGACCTCGCAAATGGCACAATCAATTATTTGGAGACCAACCCAAGTAATACTGATAATTTAAGTCATCGTGCAAATTTCCGCTTGAATTGGAAACTGGATTCTACCAACTCTTTGTTGATCGAACCGAAGATTTCTTTGCAGCAAAATACAAGTGAAAATCCTCTATCGGCGAACACAATCAATGGTTTGGGCGAAACGATTTCAAGATTATCGAATTTTACCAATACCCAGACGGATGGATATAGGGCATCGAGCAGTATTTTGTATCGACATTCATTCAAAAAGAAAGGTCGCACCTTTTCTACTGAGATCAATCCAGGGATCAACGGACAAACAGGTAATACGATTTTGGCCAACTCAAATTATTTCATTTCCGATACTACCTCGCGAGATCAAAAAACAGATCTTTTCAAGAACACCACTACTTTCAGTGGAAACATGACATTCACCGAATCGTTAGATTCCAATAATTTCTTAGCGGCTACGGTTTCTACCAACATCAACCAGAATAATAATGATCGATTGGCGTATTTAATGGATGCGGCCACCTTAGGATATACGAGATTAGATACTTTCTTTTCGAGTAAATTTATCAATGGATATTCACAGCACAAAGCTGGGTTAAGCTATCGTTATCAAACTTATAAATGGAACATTACCACTAGTTTAGACGGACAGTTGGCGTTGTTAGACGGACAGCAGTCGATGCCAAAAAACAGCGATTTGTCGCGGCAGTTCACTTCCCTATTGCCCAGTTTTCAAGCTCGATACAATTTGGGAATGAAACGCAATTTGCGGATGAATTACAACACATCAAACAATGCTCCTTCCATTGACCAGTTGCAGCCAGTAGTAAACAACAACAATACCATGCAGTTGAGCTCTGGTAATCCCATGTTGGTTCAGGACTATCAGCATAGCTTATTTTTACGATATTTCTCTGTGACACCCGAATCAGGAAAAAACGTATTTTGGATGATCAACACTCAATACAGCAACAATTACATCAGCAATAAAACCATTCTCGGCGGCAGAGAATCAAAATGGATTTTGATGGATTCCAATGTTTTTAGTGGACCTCAATCCGGCAGCGGCAGTTATTCAGGATCAGATAGCGTCCTTCTCTCTCCTGGTGGTCAAATCACGATTCCAGTGAACGTAAATGGCTACTATTCACTTCGATTGTTCGGATCATGGGGCAAAACCATCAAAAAAATCAATGTCAATACGAATGCAGGGATTACAACATCGCACATTCCTAGTTTGATTCAAATGGGTAACGCAAAAGCCATTTTAAATTATGCAACCAACCCATCCATTACTGCGGGGCTTGTTTTGGCGAGCAACATCTCTGAAAAAATCGACTTTACGGTTTCTGGAAATAGCGCTTACAGTCAGGTGATCAATAGCATTCAAAAGACTAACAATCAAACTTATATCAATTACAATGGTCGTTTCGCAATGAATTTTATGCCCACGAAAAAATGGGTGATTAACTCTGATGTCACTTATCAGGCATACCAGGGATTATCGAACAGTTTTAATCAACAATACTATTTGTGGAACGCGGGTTTAGGATATAAATTCATGAAAGGCAACGCGGGTGAATTGCGCTTAACGGCCTACGATATCTTAAATCAAAACAGGAGCATTCAACGTAATGTGACCCAAACGTATTATGAAGACGTTAGAACCAAGGTATTGACACGATATTTGATGATTACCTTCACTTATAAGTTACGCAAATTCAATGGCAAGGGCGAGGATGGCAAAGACATGAAAATGTTCTTTCCAGGCGGAATGCCCCCTCCAGGAACGCCAGGACACGGAATGCCAGGTCGTTAAGGTGCGATTTGCCAACCAACCCAATTTGCCAACCAATCCCTATCGCCCTATTCGATAACTTGGAATTGTCGGTAAACAAGAGCGCCTGATACTGTTCTGAACGAGATAATATATTGTCCTTGAGATAAAGACATTCCAATTGAACCGACATTGGAAGGTGTATTTAATT
>JBEGUW010000140.1:0-2872 GCA_041178665.1 Bacteroidota bacterium | reverse complement strand
GCCGTGATGCGCGCATCAGTGGTCCGATGGTCCATGAATTAGTAGTAAATACGCTGATGGCATTGGGATTAGACGTGTTAGATGCAGGTCTATGTACTACGCCAACAGTAGAAATGGCTGTGATGGAAGAAAAGGCCGCTGGCGGAATCATTCTAACAGCAAGCCATAACCCAAAACAGTGGAATGCCTTAAAGTTGTTAAACCACAAAGGAGAATTTATCAGCGCACAAGACGGTGAAATGGTTTTGCAACTCGCAGAATCTGCAGATATTTCATTTGCAACCGTTGATCATTTGGGAACACGTACGCAGAAGGACTACCTTCCGATGCACATCGAAAAAATCTTGGCTTTGGAACTAGTAAAGCCTGAACTGATCGCTGCGCAGAAATATAGAATCGCAATCGATGCCGTGAATAGTGTCGGTGGAATTGCAGTTCCCGCGCTTTTAAAAGCTTTGGGCGTTGAAGAAATATTTGAAATCAATTGCGAACCCACTGGTCATTTCGCACACAATCCAGAACCATTGCCAGAACATTTAGGTCAGATTGCCTCAGAAGTGAAATCTTCAAAATGCGATTTGGGTATTGTGGTAGATCCTGATGTGGACCGTTTGGCTTTGATTTGTGATGATGCCGAGATGTTTGGCGAAGAATATACTTTGGTGGCTGTTGCCGATTATTATATGCGACATACCCCAGGGCCAACCGTGAGTAATTTGAGTAGTACCCGTGCCTTGCGCGACATTACCGAAAAAGCAGGTCAGCGATACGAAGCAAGTGCTGTCGGTGAGGTTAACGTCGTTGAGAAGATGAAGGAAATCGGTGCTGTGATTGGCGGGGAAGGAAATGGAGGTATCATCGTTCCGGAATTGCATTATGGTAGAGATGCTTTGGTTGGTATCGCTTTGATATTGAGTCATTTGGCGGAAACTGGACTGAGTGCATCAGCCCTCAGAGCAACCTATCCCAATTATCGTATGTCGAAGAATAAGGCAGAGTTACAAGCCGGAACCGACGTAGACGGTATTTTGGATAAAATCCAAAAGAAATACAAAAAGCAACCGATCAATACCATTGATGGGGTGAGGATAGAATTCGATAACGATTGGGTGCATTTGCGCAAGAGCAATACCGAACCGATCATTCGTATTTATGCCGAAAGTGATAGTATTAACACTGCAGAAAACCTTACACGTAAGATTTTGCAGGATATTGGTGATTTATTAAACTAAATTTGCGCCCCAATGGCAATGCAATGTGGTATCGTGGGACTTCCCAATGTAGGGAAATCAACCCTTTTTAATGCGGTTTCAAGCGCAAAAGCGCAATCTGCAAATTTCCCTTTCTGTACAATTGAACCTAACGTAGGTACAATCACCGTTCCCGATGTTCGGATGAACAAATTGGCTGCGTTGGTGAATCCGTTGAGCTTGGTTCCAACCAACATCGAAATCGTGGATATCGCGGGTTTGGTGAAAGGTGCAAGCAAAGGCGATGGATTGGGCAATCAGTTTTTGGGAAATATCCGAAACACAAATGCCATTTTGCATGTTTTGCGTTGCTTTGATGACGATAATATCATTCACGTAGATGGTTCAGTGAATCCAGTGCGCGACAAAGAAATTATCGATACAGAATTGCAGTTGAAGGACTTGGAATCACTCGAAAAGAATATTTCAAAGGTGTTCAAGCAAGCCAAAACAGGCGATAAAGATGCCTCAAAAATGTTGGAAGTGTGCGAAGCGTTCCAAGCCCATTTGTTGAAGGGTCAAAACGCAAGAACGCTGGAAATGGAGCCAGAAAAAAGATTGTTTATTAAGGATTTGAATTTGCTGACCGACAAACCCGTTTTGTATGTGTGCAATGTGGATCCAGAAAGTGTGAATAATGGAAATGCCTACGTTGAAGCAGTGAAAACTGCCATCGCCGGTGAGAATGCAGGTTTGATTTTGATTTCAGCAGCCATCGAAGCAGAAATTGCTGATTTGGAAAGTTTCGAGGATAGGCAAATGTTTCTCCTAGAAATGGGGTTGGAAAAGAGTGGGGTAGAAAAGTTGATTCATGCCGCTTACAAGTTGTTGAACTATATCACCTACTTCACCGTGGGAGTGAAAGAAGTTCGCGCTTGGACGATCACAGAAGGAACGAAAGCACCTGGTGCAGCCGGAGAAATTCACTCTGATTTTGAAAAAGGATTTATCCGCGCAGAGGTTATCGCTTACGAGGATTATATCCACTACGGTTCTGAAGCTGCCTGTAGGGAAGTTGGAAAGTTGCGTGTAGAAGGGAAGGAATACACCGTGAAAGACGGGGATTGTATGCACTTCCGCTTTAACGTTTAATTAGAAATCTTCGGGATTACTGATTTTGTTTTCGCTCACAAAGAGTGGGACTTCGCCGTATTTTACTTTGTATAGTTTTTTGATATACGACCAACAGTGCGATTGAAAATCACCAACACGGTCGCGAATTTTTTGTGAACCAAGAGGCTTTCCGCCCCGCGCGACCTCGCTAAATGACCTTCTCACCGGTTCGATGATCTGCTCACTCAACATATCGGCAAAATAATTGCCCGCCTTGGTGCATCGCTCAATCAACAATTGGGTCAGCTCTTCCTGGGCTTGCGCCTGTTCTTCGGCGGTTGGCAGTCGCTCCAAACTTTCCCATCGTGCCTCATGCTCATGAAACATCTTCGCTATCGATCGTTGGAATTTCTGCGCCGTGGCATCCATATCCTGAAACTGCAATCGAATGGGCGATAATTCTGCAAATTTGGTCGTGATTTTAGCGCTTTTTTCCTTGGAAATCGCAATCATCATCCCGTTGAATTCATAGTGTAAATGCTTCACACCATAGACTTCCATCAATTGTT
>JBEGUW010000139.1:0-4168 GCA_041178665.1 Bacteroidota bacterium | reverse complement strand
GTGAATCTGCATCATTCGATATCAAGTGGCAAAGACTGGTGGATTTTTGGACTGGGCGCAAACCAATATTACGGCAACCACTTTGGACAGGTGACCCAAATTCTGGCACTGCCAAACCCCTCTTTGTTTAAACCACACGAATACTATCGAGCCATCGGAAACAAATCGGATGTGAACGCGTTCGTGAAATACAACCACAGCTTGGCTTTTGGACGATACGATAAAACCCGGGGCAGTTTTTTCGCCGATTTGCAATTGCGAAAAGTGAATCACGTGGGGAGCGGGACCGACAACGACCTAAGAAACATCGACTTTAAAGGAAATTTCCTATTTTTCAATCCAAAAGCAGGGTTCCAATTGCAGCATGCAACCCACCATCATATTACAGGATATATTGGCGTGGCTCACCGCGAACCGGCCCGCTCGGATTTCACCGACAACCCCAATGGCGCAGTACCTCGACCCGAGCGAATGATCAATGGCGAACTGTCTTACCTCTCTACTTTCCCATCCTTGCCAACCTTAAATGGTAAAAGTCAGGACAACCACATCCGCATCAATGCGTATTACATGCACTACAAAGACCAGCTGGTGTTAACCGGAGCAGTGAACGATGTGGGTACGCCATTGCGCAAAAACGTGGATTTGAGTTACCGTCGCGGCTTGGAATTCGAAGGTCAGTATGTGTTATGGCAAAAGGATGTTTCTGTAGCCAATCACAGCCATTTCGAGCGTCATTTTGTTCATTTGATTGGCAATTTATCGCTGAGTCAGAACATCATCCCTGAGTCTAAGGTCACTTGGCAAGATTACGGCACGGGAATCCCTGTTGATACAATTTACATGAATGCCCCTATAGCCTATTCACCGAATATGGTAGCGGCTTTGGGCATAGAATCCCAGTTCAAAAAATGGAATGTTACGTGGTTGAGTAAGTGGGTTGGACGTCAGTTTTTGGACAATACGGGCGATGTATCTCGCAGTTTAAACGCTTACAAATTCAGCGAAATGACCGTGAATTATACGCACAAATTCCGGGGCGGCACTTCATTGGCACTCAAAGCTCAGTGCATCAATCTATTCTCCACGCGATATGTCAGCAACGGCTATACTTATGGCTACATGTACGGCTCTCGCGACATCACCCAGGAGGTATTTGTCTTCCCGCAGGCCCCCCGCAACTTCTTGGTTGGCCTTACTTGGCGATTCGCTAAGGGGTAAATGGCTACTCGCAGAAACTAACTACGTTGATTCGATTATTCGTCCGTTTTATTGTCAAACAATTCCTGTAGCTACTGCAGTAAGAGTCTAATTTCTCTCACCATTGGTGAGAGTTTTGGGAAATGAATGTAAGTTCCATAAAACCGCTTCATTCGTACTGATCAAAAATCCCACCCTTGAAGGCCGTCCAATAGCATGCTTTGAGTCGGGCCGACTTCAATCCATCATTGGCCCATGTGTTACATGTATAAAACAAACTGTATTTGCCATTGGCCTCATAAAACGCATCGTGATTTGTAAAGGAAGCACCGACAATCTGTCGAGGAACACCCACCGAATCCGCATCAAAACTCTCAGTAATATGCTCAACCAACTTGAGATAACTTTCCTTGCTCACACAGATTTTTCTGCACGATGTGGTTTCACGTAATTTCTTGTAAAACGAGACGTGCATCGCCGAAGAACCGAGATAAAATACTGCCTTAAATGCCGTACTAAATTTCAATTCGTCCCACGTTTTGGTCTCCAAATAAAACCCCTTATCGCCCCAGCCGAAAGCCACATTTACCGCAGTACTATCGCCCGATTTGGTGTGCGATGGATTCACCCATTTACTCCAATCCATGTATTGATTTCGATACGGAAGCACCAAGTCTGTATGCACCCCATTCGTTAAAATATGGATTTCCACTGCATCCTTCTCACACTCTTTAAAGTCCGCATTCACCGGAATCGACGAAAGGGCAAATGCCGCAACAAAATACAAGCCGATGACCGATAACAATATTAAAAGGATATTTTTCATCCTTCTATCAGCGGATTGTACATCATGATTGCATTGTTTTCTGATACCAATTCTTCAGTTTCGCGATTGTCAGTAGGCTTTGTAAATGCACATTTTACTCAATCAATTAGATTCAACCATTCGGCATTGAATAAAATTATTCTATTTAAACTCGTTTTTAATTACTTTAGAAATTGTGCGACATCAACTTTCTGGTTTCTCGGGTTGTGACTTTACCAGATTTATCAAAATTGGTTTCTTGTCTAAAAACTAAACCAACGCCATAACCGAAATAATTAATTATCTCCAAAGAATTCCCGTTTGTATAAATAATCATTTGCTTTGTTTTGATACACTCAATTTTATCGTAATTAGGAACTTCCGTTGCAAATTGTTTCTTACAATACTGATGGATGAAGTTCCAACCGTTGCTGTTCGTTTTTTGATAAATTAAAACGGTATCAGCAGAACAACCAAGTTGGTTATAATCAATCAAAGTAACATCTACGCAGCATCCCATTTTATTATTGTCATTTGACCAAAATGCCATACTTGACAATATTCCCTTTTTGTAATAGTTGATACATTGGCTGTCTTGAGAATACCTACCAAGTTCCTCGATTTTGACTGTTCTCCCCTGAACACTATCAACGATTGTTAACTCGTAATTCCATTCACGACCGTCTTTAATTGGGAAAAATTTATAGTTTTCACTAAAATCAGGTGGTTTAATATTCGTGGTTGACTTGTCCTTGCATCCAAGGAAATACGTGATGAGAATTAGTGAAAGTAAGAATTTTACAGTGTGTTTCATTTTGATTTATTTCGATTGCTTAGCGGACCATGTTCAGTGAGTTTCCTCCAATGACTACGTAATCGTTGGGATAAAAATTGTTTGAATGACCAAGAGAATCTGTTACTCGACACAATGAAAATATACCCACTGTTTCTTCTTTATGTATCTGGTTATACACCTCTTTGAACTCAATATTTTTTGGCAAAGCTGTAACTGCTGTCGAAATGTATGAGGATCCATTTTCACCTGTAACAATAACCGGGCAGTACTCACCTGTAAGGGTTTTAGATAAAATTTCTATGTTGACGTTGTTCGTGAAGCTATCTATGAGCGTATTTTTATGTATATTAAACAGATAGAACTTACGGAAGGTGGTTGATGCTTGAATTTTCACCGTATCATTTACTGCACGAGTAATCGAACCATAACAATTCATCAATTCTAGTTCATTTTGATGATTCCCCTTACATCCATTGATGCTGCTTACGGCAATGTTCCCTAGAGAATCAATCATTATATGATACCCAGAGTTATCATATGCTCCCCGTCGCGAAGATTGCAGCCTAAACGTTTTTGGATCTTTTACATTCTCGCCAAAATGAATGGTTTCACTGGGCTTAAGTTCACCCTTTCTGCACTCTTCGCGTTTTTTCGGCCACCCGAAAGAACACAAAGTGAAAAACACAACAGCCAAAGCACTCAATTTCAGTGTTTTCTTCATAAAACGAATCTATAAGAATAAATCCATGAAATCAATCCTATCCCACCGATATTCGACCAACGTCATTCACAGATTACGTTTTCTAGCCTTCAAAAGATTTTACAAAACCCCCGACCAAATTTAGGTGTTCCTAGAAGCAGTTATTTCATTTCCCATAATTTAAATAGGATTCCAATTGACGCGTCAGTGATTGTAAATTATTCACACTGATTGCGTCAATCACTGCAGAATTTTGTTCTATTATCGCAAATGCTTCGTCGCAAAGTCTTTCCAACTTTGTAGGGATGTATCAGCCAAAGGCATTTTGATGTTCCAGTTGGGTTGGTTGTTTACACTCGGTTTGATCTCCGGCACCATCGGTTTCGTAACGCCCGTTTGAATGCGGTCGCGGTACTGGAATTCCAAAATCTTCTCCGCCGTTTTCTTTGCGATGAACTGACGGATATGCGCATCCACGTGCTCCGTGGGATACCACTGGTCCGTATAATGCTGTCCACCCGCCCAATCAAAACAAGGATTGCCCACCGTTCCGATACCCACATCTTCACTCACACCCTGCAGATACTCCCCCAACCGACAGTCGCTATACAAACGCTGCACATCCACGTACCCCACCTTGAAATCTCCCTTGTTATACTCCTTCTCC
>JBEGUW010000138.1:0-7706 GCA_041178665.1 Bacteroidota bacterium | reverse complement strand
TGACAGACCTCGAGATTAAGGACTTGCTGGATTATTGGGCCAAAGAGGTAGAAGAAAATGCATTTGTTGAATTCGATCCTGTTCAAATTCCACATAGATATTCTAGATTGCAAGACATTGAAATTGCTGGCTTTTTTGCCGCGATTATGGCTTGGGGTCAGCGCAAAACGATTATCAAGAGTGCTCAGAAACTCATGCTATTGATGGATGATGCACCTTTCGACTTTTTAACGCAGCATGAACCGTCTGATTTAAAGCGATTTCTGTCGTTTGTACATCGGACATTAAACGGTGATGATGTGATTTCGATGATTTCATTTTTCCGACAGCATTATCAGACTTCGCCGAGTTTGGAAGATTTATTTTTTACGCCCGCAGTTCTTGAGGCGCCTAAAGGTTCTCAAGTTTATGAGGCACTTGTCGCGTTTCAATCTAAGTGGAGCGCTTTTCCGCATCTGCATCGAACCGACAAGCATTTGGCATCGCCATTAAAGGGCAGCGCTTGCAAGCGATTGAATATGTATTTCCGGTGGATGGTTCGACAAAAGTCTCCGGTGGATTTTGGCATTTGGTCTAAGGTTTCTATGTCTGAGTTGTTGTGTCCGCTCGACGTCCATGTGCAACGCATCGCCATTGAAATGGGTTTGTTACATCGCGATAAGTCAGATTGGCAGTCGTGTATGGAATTGACCGACAGATTGCGCGAATTTCGTCCTCATGACCCCGTTTTTTATGACTACGCCCTCTTTGGCATTGGTGTTGCTAAAATGAAAGAAATTATCCGTTAACCGCAGAAATTTCATAAATTCGTAATAATATAAAATCAGCAAAATGGCAGAAAAATTCACTAGCAGTAACTTCACTGAAGTTGTATTGCAATCAGACAAACCCGTATTGGTAGATTTTTGGGCAGAATGGTGTGGTCCTTGCCGCATGATCGGTCCAATGGTCGATGAACTTTCAAATGAATATGCAGGCAAAGCCGTAATTGGTAAATTGAACGTGGATGAAAATCCAGATATTTCAATGACCTATGGTGTGCGCAGTATTCCTACTTTATTGATTTTCAAAAATGGTCAGTTGGTTGATAAAATCGTAGGCGCAGTTCCAAAACAGAACATTGCATCTAAGATTGAGGCACAATTGTAATTTGAAAAGACTTATTAAAAAAGGCCGGCTCGCCGGCCTTTTTTATGACGCCTACACCCATTTAATATCCTCAAACAGTAAGGCAATTCAAATTCCTCAAGCGTAAACTTCCGTGCTACTCGAAGAAATCCAATCCTACTCAAATTTTGAACTCTTGGCCAATGCCGCCAAGGAAGGATTCATTGCGGGCTTGCACAAAAGTCCGTTCAGAGGATTTTCTGTCGAGTTTGCCGAACACCGCCCCTACAACCCTGGGGAAAGTGTAAAGAATATTGATTGGAAGTTGTTGGCTAGAACCGACAAAAAATATATCAAGCAGTTTGACGAGGAAACGAATTTAAAGGCCCACATTTGGCTAGATACCTCAGCAAGTATGCGGTTTCCGGAGAAAGCAGAGTCGAAATTGAAATTCGGGACGCTAACGTCGGCTGTAATTGGCGGTCTTCTTCAGCAACAAAAAGACAGTTTCTCATTGGGCCTTTTCAATGAAAGTGGGTTCTATCAAAGAAGTGCTTGCAAAAGTACAAGAGGACATTACCAGCAACAGTTGGCGGCACTAAGCCCACTTTGGATGAATGAAAAATCCACGCAAAAAATGGCAAATACACCGACAAATCAAACATTGGAGGAAGCCATATTAAACGTAGGTCGACGTCAATTGGTGGTGATATTGAGCGATTTTTTGTGGGGTCCGGCCGAGGCGGTAGCCGAGGCCTCCTTCTGGAAATATATGGCCATGCTCAGATTTCAAAAATGTGAAGTCCTGCTGTTACAAATCCAACACGAAGAACAAGAGCTGAACCTGGATTTTACATCGGGTAATCGACCAATAAAATTCATGGATTTAGAAACCAATGAATCCATCAAACTTCAACCCGATGAAATTCAAATGGCCTACAAAAAAATCGAATCGGAAAGAAATAAGCAATTCAACGACCAATGTATTCAGTTGGGGATTGATTCATTCATCGCCGATGTATCAAAACCTATTGAGCAAGCACTCACCGCCTTCTTCGTCAAGCGCTCAAAGCTCCATTAACCGCGGTTAAACAGCAATCGCTGAGGATTATAATTTTCCGTCAATCCACCGTCGTACCCCAACACCCCATTCACCCACACCTTTTCTGGTTGATACGTAAATTGATGTCCTTCCAAGGGCGACCATCCGCATTTGTATAAAAGATCGGATTTAATCACCGCACGATCATTCTTGCCCAACATCACTATATCGGCGGCATACCCTTCTCTTAGGTAGCCTCTATTGTTGATCTGATACAATATCGCTGGGTTGTGGCACATTTTCTCTACCAATCGTTCGATGCTTATTTTACCGGCCACCACATAGTCCATCATCAATGAAAGCGCATGCTGAACCAACGGCAATCCCGAAGGTGAGTTAGAATACTTCCCCTGTTTCTCTTCCCAGGTATGCGGCGCATGGTCTGTGGCAATCACATCAAACCGATTGTCTAGTAAAGCTGCCCACAATGCGGCACGATCCGTTTCTGTCTTAATAGCTGGATTGCATTTGATCAAGTTGCCCAGAGTTTCATAATCCCGATCCGAAAAATGCAAATGATGCACACACACTTCCGCAGTGATTTTTTTCTCAGACAGTTGAATATCATTTCTAAAAAGATGGGTCTCTTTTTCCGATGTGATGTGTAATATATGTAAGCGAGCATCATGCTTCTTGGCCAATTCCATGGCGTATGAAGACGATAAATAACAAGCCTCGGCATCGCGAATGATTGGATGCTGATTTGGAGGAATAGACTCGCCAAATGTAGCCACGGCATCGGCAAACCTCGACTTCACTCGTGTTTCATTTTCACAATGCGTGGCAATTAGAATGGGAGAATGAGCAAAAAGACCTTCGAGTGCATGGGGCTGATCAACGAGCATATCGCCAGTGCTGCTACCCATAAAAATCTTTACACCACAAACAGTATTCGGATTCACTTTTTTGATTTCTTCCAAATTGTGATTGGTCGCACCCAAATAAAATGAATAATTAACCGCTGAATTTGCTGCACCCAAAGCGTACTTTTCTTCCAATAGTAAATTGGTAACGGTTTGCGGATTCACATTGGGCATCTCCATGTAGGAAGTGGTTCCTCCCGCCAATGCAGCACGACTTTCAGTATAAATCGATGCTTTGTGTGTCAATCCCGGCTCGCGGAAATGAACTTGATCATCAATAACACCCGGAATAACGAATGAACCATTGGCATCTACAACATCAGCATTGTCTGCATCGATAGACGCATCAATCCGTTGAATCAAACCGTCTTGAATTAATAAATCCCCTTCAAACACTTTATTGTCTGATACTATACTCGCATTCTTTACTAATATTTTTCCCATACCCAAATTTACTCACTCAAAACATCATTGCACTATTTAGGGGTGTTTACCCTAGCGAAGCAAAGTGAAATTGCCCTGTAACGAACGTTTTTCATTATCACAACCGATCCAATAGGCAATGAAAATATAAACTCCTTCCGAAGCGGGCTTGCCATTGATATTGCCATCCCAGTTCATATCTGGATTGGTAAACTCAGCAATTTTCTCACCCCAACGATTGAATAATTTCACATTATACAACGAACCTTTCACCATATATTGGTTCATCGGATACATATCATTCCGTCCATCGCCATTCGGGGTAAATGCATTTGGCATAAAAATGATCGATGGAAAAGCATCCTTCCGCTTGTTCAAATTCACAGAATCGCGATTTACACACCCTTCCGGATCTTTCACCTTCACCCAATACAAACCACTATCGTAACCGATTATCTTTTGCGATGTAGCGCCTGTATTCCACAAGTAGGCAATCATGCCAGCACCGGCATCCAACGTAGGCATCTCAGACAAACACAACGATGTGTCGGGCCCCAAATTAACTATAGGATTGGGAAACAACTTGACTTCAATCGAATCCTTTTCCGGGCAATCATTGGAGTTATGCAATTCAACGACAACTTTGCCTGGGGCTGTCAAACGGAACAAAGGCCCTGTAACTTCTTTATTCCAAACGATTTTGGTCACATTCGGCAAGGTGATCGTCAATGTGGTATCGATCTTCTCACAATACCTCAAATCCTTACCCATTTTAAACTCATAAGGAAAATTCTTTATCGTAAATGAATCTCTCGTTGAACATAAACCAACAGTCACCTTTACCCAATACAATCCGGGCGTTGTAATATTTGCCGTTCTACCCGATGCGCCATCACTCCAAACAACCGTTGTGTTTCCACCCGTATTAATCTTAGAATCAAAGGTCACCACAACAGACGGACATACCGTAGTATCGCGCACGTCAACCTTCACCGGACTATATTGAGAAACCAGGACAGAATCTAAGGATTTGCATTTGTTCGCAGTCTCACCAATCAAATAGTATTTACCCGTCTTCGTTACATTCGTCAGTCTCGATGTGGCCCCAGTACTCCAGGTATATTTCGCCATACCCGGTGCGCCATAAATATCTCTATTGATTGGATCATTGCTACAAATGGTAGTATCACCAAACGCATTAACAATATCTCTATCAATCGTAATTTTCATTGAATCCCTCCAATAACAAACCTTAGAGTACACATCCAAATAAACCCACCCTTCTAATTTGGTAATAATTGAATCGGTTGTTTGGCCGGTACTCCACTTATAAGCCTCAGCCTTAATATTCGACTTCAATTTCACAGAACCGCCCGGACAAATAATTGTATCCGCAGGCAGCTTGGGTTTCAAAGGCTCAACAACGGTGACATAAGCCAAAAAACTATCCAAACACTTATTCTTGTAGGCATACAGCTTCACTCTAAACTTCCCCGCATGCGGAAAAGTATAGGTTGGACTCGGCAAATTCGATGTATCCGACTTTAAACTATCTATTCCAAAGTCCCAATGATATCGCTGGGCTGAACTACTCTTGTTCTGAAACTTATATTTATATCCGCAAATGAATGTGGGCACAAAATACGATGCCACAACATCAATCACACAACTCTGTACATTGAACTGATAATCTCGCCGGGTAGTACCAATTAATTGGCCGTTTCGATATTCCTTAACCAAAATCCCCACCACAAATTGACCTGTTTTGGTTGGAGTTAATGTCAAATAGCCCGTCTTTGAATCAATCTGCAAAGGAGGATTCCCATTAATTGGATTGGTATCAATATAACCGGCGCCCCAAGTTATTTGGGAGAAAGGCGGCATTTGCAAATCCCCATTGGCTCCTTGATCTGGACGCGGTGCGTTTGAAGTTCCACCGGTAAACGGTCTAAATAACTCATAAACCAAACTATCACCATCAACATCCAATGCACTGTGATCAAATTTTAATGGTGTATTGGTACACAAAAAGTTAGGAGGCAATTCCTTAAACACTGCTGAGTTATTCTCTTTTTTGTTCGATAGCGTCCTCGCATCCGGAATCAATGTCCAATAGTTGGCACCTGTCCCCCCGGGATCCACTAAATTATTAATGGAACCGTTTCTGCAACAGCGCTGAAATGAGATATAATATCCTCCAGTAATGGGAGGTAAGGTAAATGTAACTTCATACCAATATTGGTCTACGCAAGCGTTAGGGGCTTGAACGATGCAATTGTAATTGGTTTTTACGACACGCTTGGGACCTTGTCTGCTGATCTGTTTTGGGTAGCCGCCCAACATATTTCTTGTTTGGCCGTTAAACACCCCAATGTATGCGGTTGCATCAGATGAAATGGCCTGTGGATTACCATTCTGACAATCGATATAAAGATCTAAGCGAATTCTGTACTGGTTGCTGCCCAAATACTTATAACCCATCTCCCCGCCTACAATATGCGTGCTTTTTGCCGTACCAAACAGCAAACAAAACAGCACGAAAAAAAAGTAGCGCATTTTCACTTATTCAAAAATAACAAAAATTGGAGCAAAGAGTTGTCAGAACGACAAGTAAATTTTCAATACAACACCAATTGAAAATCAAATCAAATACAATTTTAGATCTCCAGGATCCTCATTGTTAAAAAATACATGCTCTTGCAATGTAGTTGCGATAGAAACACCCACAAAATTTGCCTGAATTGGGTAATCCCTATGTTCGCGTTGTGCTAAAAATGCGGTACGAATAATTTCAAAGCCATGCTCGTACAAATCTACCAACACTTGCATCGCCGTACCACCCGAGTGAATCACGTCGTCCACAATAATAACCGGGGTTGACATGGCCACCATATTCGGCAGAATTCCTTCCCATTTATAATCCTCCGAGGCGTTAACATTGCCCAATGAAATATTACAATCGGGTAAAATGCGATCCAATTCGTGGTTCAACTCCAGCGCAATCGACATCCCTCGTTCGTTAATAGCCACAAAATACAAATCTCCATGATCGGCAAAAGATTCCGCGATTTCTAAAGCCATCCGTTGAAAAATGACACGGATTTCATGATGGTTCTTTAGTTGAGTGCGGGTTGACATGGAGTGGTAAAATTACATTTATGCGGTTAAATCTCCTCTATTCCAAGAAAATTTTTGCGCAAACGATCCAAATATTTCGATTTTTGATACCATTCAACCAACTCATCCAAATTGGGGGATGACGCATCTTTTAATAAATTCAAGGCTACTGTCAACTCTATTTCTGCTTGATCCAACAAGGCTTCTGCCCTCTCTCCCGCCTCTGAATCACCGGCATGTTTTTCATCGATTTCATCGTTCAAACCCATCATTTCAAACAAGAAATCTTTAGGCAATCGATTTTGATTTAGGTCGACCACGTCCATCGAAAGCAGATAGGACCTTACAACGCCGCGAGACGTGCGTAACTCCTCATAAAAACGATTCGCAAGCTCAATTAAGTTAATCTCTGAACTATCATCACCTTTCAAATCGGGGTGGCCTTGTCGTTGAATTTCAATATATCGAACCCGAAGTTGTTTGGCATCCAAATTCAAAGACGGCGTTAGCCCAAAAAACTCGAATGCATTTTGCATATTAAATCCCCAACGCTCTAGCGATATCTACCCAGAAGGTAAACGCAACCAAAGAGAGCAAAATAACCATTCCAATCACCTGACCCACATATAATACCTTCTCTGAAACAGGTCGTCTTGCGATGATTTCATACAACAAGAACATCACATGTCCGCCATCCAATGCTGGAATAGGAAGGATATTCATAAACGCAAGCACCAAGCTAAGCATCGCCGTAAGCGTCCAAAAGTTAACCCAATCCCAAGTGCCGCCAAACATCTGTGCAATACCCACCGGTCCAGCCAACGACTTGGAAGCATCTGTCTTTCCAGAAGCCACATTACCCAAGGCTTTCGCATTGGCACCGATCAAACCAAAAGAACGAGAAACACCTTTGTTTACCGATTCACCCAGACCATATTGGATGATTTTTTCATCGTTTTCAAAACCTGAGAATTTGGGTTGGAATCCGATGGTAGCATCCGCATTGACATCAACTGTTAACACTGTGGTTTTACCCGTTGTGTCTTTCACTTGCATTTTGATTCTTTGCCCAGCGTATTTCACTAGGGTTTCTT
>JBEGUW010000137.1:0-24090 GCA_041178665.1 Bacteroidota bacterium | reverse complement strand
TGGTAGCGCTTGACAATCCTCAAAGGGTAATGCGTGCAATAGAATTATGCATTCAGACACAAAAAACACTGTCGGAGATATACTCACAAAAGCCCAATCCTAGATTCCCCGAGGCTCATGTGATTTATTTGGGCATCGAATATGAACGTGATAAGTTGTATCAAAGAATCAACCAGCGCGTAGACAAGATGATTTCCGATGGATTGATAGCTGAAGTAGAATCCCTATTACCTCACCAATCTCTCAAATCCTTACAAACAGTGGGATATAGTGAGTTATTTAGATATTTCGCTGGAGAAGTTAGCAAAACGGAGGCTATCGACTCAATAAAACAGCATACTCGGAATTATGCGAAACGACAAATCACCTATTTCACCAATCGATTTCCGACAAGGTGGGTCGCCGCTGCCGAATGGCCGAAATATCTTCGTAATTTCGAACTCTAATTTTAACAACCTTTATGTTTAGTCAAGAAATACTCATCAGCTTGGTCGCCCTTACCCTTTTAGAAATTGTTCTGGGCATCGACAATATCATTTTCATTAGTATTTTGGCCAACAAAGCGCCCGGTGGCAAACAAAAGCAGGCACGTCAGTATGGGCTTATTTTGGGAATGGTGGTGCGAATTATCATGTTACTCGGAATCAATTGGATTCAAAAACAGGAGCATCCTTTATTTACTATTATTGACCATCCAATTTCAGGAAAGGACATCCTTTTGATATTGGGGGGATTGTTCCTATTGTACCAAAGTGTACATGAAATTCACTTGAAAATGAAAGGATTAGAGGAAGAGATTAAGGAGAGAACTGATGCCAAAGGATGGACTGCGATATTGTTCCAAATGGTTTTGATCAACGTGGTTTTCAGTTTGGATTCTGTAATTACGGCTGTGGGCATGGCCAACGAGGTTTGGGTTATGATTGTGGCCGTGATTATCTCAATGTTGGTTATGTTATGGGCCAGTGAACCCATCGCGAATTTTGTCAATCAGAATCCAAGTATCAAAATATTGGCCTTATCATTCCTCGTACTTATTGGAGTGAGTTTATTGGGCGAAGGATTCGGGCAACACATCAACAAAGGGTATATCTACTTTGCGATGGCATTTTCATTTACCATCGAATTGATCAATTTGAGATTAGACAAACACAAATAATCTATCCCTCGCGGAATTCATACAAAGGATCAGTCGAATACCTACATCGACATCGGATCAGTCGAATACGTACATGGGGTCAATCTCAGCGCCAGGGGCCACATCGATCACTGTTCGCAGCAACCCAGAGTGCATTTCATAAACCCAACCGTGCACATGGGGGCGTTTGTGGTTTTTCCACGCTTGCTGTACAATGCTGGTTTTGACAACGTTTCCCACTTGCTCTATCAGGTTCACTTCCACCATTTTATTTAATTTGGCCTCATCACCTACTTCTGCATCTACTTCAGCTTTGTGCAAGCGGTAAACGTCTTTTAAATTTCTAAGCCATTTGTTCAATAGACCATAACTTTCGTTCGTGAGCGCTGCTTTCACCCCTCCGCAGCCGGTATGACCGCAAACGATGATGTGCTTCACTTCGAGATATTCAACAGCGTATTGTAAAACACTGAGCAAATTCAAATCGGTATGCACCACCATGTTGGCGATGTTTCTATGCACGAAGAGTTCTCCTGGTTCCGCACCGATGATTTCGTTGGCTGGCACGCGTGAATCGGAACACCCAATCCACAGATAATCTGGCCTTTGATCTTTGGCCAAATTTTCAAAGTAAGTGGGATCATCGGATAACTTTTCCGCCGCCCATGCGCGATTGCTCAAAAACAACTTGATTTGATCTTCCATACGTTATGAATTTGATTCTTTGATTTTACTGATAAAATTACAATGCAATTCACCCAATAGCTTTTGCTTGTGAGATTCATTCAAAAACTCAAATGAAATCACCATGGATTTTTCTTTGGCCCGAATTTGGAAGTCATCGATAATATCTAAAATATCACGATCCATGAAAGTGCAATGGGTTAAGTCCATGATCACATTGGCTCCAGTTGGGAGTTCGTCCAAAACCGTTTTTAACAGGGACTTATTCAAAAACGTGGCTTGTTGTTGGAAACGGACCATATAATTATTGTCGATTTGAACCAAGGTAATGGATTTGTGAAAGTTTGATTTGATGATGTAGAAAAATCCCACGGCCATACCAATCATGATGCCTATCAAAAGATCAGTAAACAATATGGATACCACCGTAACTAAAAAAGGAACAAACGACATGTTTCCTTTGGCCCATTCTTGCTTGATTAGACTGGGTTTGGCCAATTTAAAACCTACATAAATCAAAATTGCCGCCAGGGCTGAATTTGGAATCAAATTGAGTACCCCTGGAAACAACAAAACAGCAACTGTTAACCATACCCCATGAAAAACGGCACTCCATTTACTCATTCCACCGGCATTCACATTGGCGGAGCTTCGCACAATCACCGCAGTTACAGGAATACCACCCAAAAGGCCAGAGATTGTATTTCCCACACCTTGAGCTACCAATTCCCTGTTTGGTGGTGTAACCCTTTTTTGAGGATCAATTTTATCCGATGCCTCAATGCTTAACAAGGACTCAATGGAGGCAATGAGTGTGATTTTTACTACTATAACCCATATCAACCAATTACCCAAAACACTAAAATTGGGGACAATCATACTCGACTCTGCCATACCCGGCGATAAAAAATTGGGAATATTTACCAAGTGAGATTTTTCAATCGCCCAATCAGACCCCGTGTTGTTGGCCCAACCATTGAAGAACACACCCAATACCACAACAATGAGTGGCGCCGGTAGTAGTTGTATCCATTTAATTCCTTTTAAATATTTTGAATCCCAAGCAAATTGTATCAAAAGACCCAAAACACCAATCAATATGGCCAAGGGCGTGATGTGTTCAAAGGCAATGTTAATCTCCGAAAATGTTGTTTGACCATCGTGCTGTATAAAACCCTCATCCCCAAAATCATCCGCATCCCAACCCACTAAATGGGGCACTTGTTTCAAAATCAACATCAATCCAATGGCGGCGAGCATGCCTTTGATTACAGACGCCGGAATAAAATCTGCCAGTTTACCCACTTTCAGTAGACCCAATATCAATTGCAACAACCCAGCAACCACCAAAGCAGCAGCAAAAGCTTGCAATGCCGCATGGGAAACTGCCGCATCCCTACCCCCAGACAAATCATGGAGCGAAGCCTCAACCAATGTAATTAATCCAGCGGCCGGCCCACTCACGGAAATATGAGACCCACTCATAAATCCGATGACGACACCGCCCACAATACCGGCAATCAAGCCACTCATCACAGGTACACCCGAGGCATGTGCAATACCCAAACACAATGGCAATGCAACCAAAAACACTACGATGGAAGCGGAAATGTCCTTAAAATTAAATTTCATTGACGTAAAACTATGGAAAAAATCAATAACTCTCCCCTTAATCCGCCGAAAACATTGGGAAATCCGACAATCAACTATGGGGAAAATCCATAGTTAGGATTCAATCATCCAAAATGATGAAAATTCATCGTATAAAGTCTCCTTGCACAATGCATCCAACCACTCAGCACCATCATCCAAAAAACACTGAATGAAAAACAACTTTCGCTCTTGGGGTGATTTCACATTAAACGCATCCAATAACAATGTACGAATGCCAGTCCAGCCGGGTTCTTCAAACAACTTCTCTAAATGTTGATTTACTGCGGCATTCACCACTTTTTTCTGACCCCTCAAAAAAGCATCCGCTTGTTTCTTGGCTTCGGGCAATTCCAAAGATTTCCATTCATATAGCACGCGCAAATATGCCGCCATCGATTGCTCAATGGCTTGGGCATGCACCGCCAAATCATTTTCACCTAGGCTCTTACGCAATAACGCATCCTTCAAATTGGATTCATCCAAAAACAAATCATCGGGTGATAAATCCAACTTGTCCATTTTTTTTCCTTGAGAAGCGTTGATTACAACCCCACCTTTTCTGTGTATCAACGCAGGAATTAATCGGCCGGAAACTTCAAAAGCTTTGGCTGTTTGAAGCCAATAAATATATTCTGTTGGTCCAGCCACATAAGCCACACAGGGCAGAATGGTTTGTTGGTACAACGGCCGTAGCAAAACATTGGCCGATAGATGCGCAATCGCATCTGAATTCAACACCGACATCATTTCATCGGTGCTCCAATTCAATTCACCATCAACGGTTGCAAAACCCTGCGGGGTTTTCACAATTCTCCGGCGTTTTTCATCCATCCAAAACACATTGCATTCTCGGGCCAATGCGGGAGGTTCAATGCCCTTTTCCCTCATTACACCCGCCTGATCATTGAATGCCTCAAACAAAGAATCTTCGAATAAATCCTGTTCAAACAACCCTTTTGCCCCACGTTTAAATGCCAAGTCATTTGGATCAAGAACCAACAATCCAAACGCGCCAAACAAATTGCTCACCCATTCAGCAGTGGCCTTGGCCAAAGTTTGTTGAGGCGATAAATAAATCTTTCGCAACTGGCCAATTCTCAAAAGTGCATCTGAATTTCTTTGGAATTTTTGTTCCATCCATTCAAATAAATCAAGCAACTCATCTGTAACGAGTTCCCCAACGGCCCCTTCACTTTCTTTGTTCCAAGTAAATCGCTCTTTGAAAATGTCTACATGGTTGATTTCAGAAAAATCATGATCCTCCGTAGCCATCCAAAACATTGGAACAAATTGTTTGTCTGGAAACTGCATTTCCAAATGATTACACAATACAATGGTAGAAACAATCTTGTAAACCACATACATCGGCCCCAATCCCAAATGAATCTGCTGTCCTGTAGTGACAACAAAAGTCGCTTGATTCAACAATCGATCTATATTAACCTGTTGTTGTGCATGCGCGATTTCAAGGTGCTGACGGTGCAACACTTGGTGTAAGGTTTTTCTCT
Source organism: Bacteroidota bacterium (assembly GCA_041178665.1). Lineage (GTDB taxonomy): Bacteria > Bacteroidota > Bacteroidia > NS11-12g > UBA955 > UBA955. Next base: position 19,107 of record JBEGUW010000137.1, on the reverse strand, counting down.
GTTCATCAGAAAATCCCCTTTCAAGATCAGACATGATATGCGCCCAATTTGATCGGATTCCTTCGTGTGGATACAAACCCAAGGGAATATCAAGCCATGCGCTATTTCTCAGTGTTGCTGAGATGTAATTTTCAGGATATGCAATTTCGCGAATTTTCACGATTTCACGACTTCACCAAACAAATCGTAGGTAGAAGCATCGGTAATTTTCACATTGGCGAAATCACCCATGCGCACGTAATTGTCTTTTGCAGGAACCCTTACTTCGTTGTCGACTTCGGGGCTATCGTATTCGGTACGACCCACAAATTCATCGCCTTCCAAGCGATCAAACAACACTTTTACGGTCTGACCCTTTAAGGATTGGTTAAACGCTTCCGAAATGCTCATTTGAGATTCCATCACCGCGTCGGAACGACGTTGTTTTTCTTCTTGAGAGATATCGTCGGCTAAGCTATAAGCATGGGTATTTTCCTCATGGGAATAGGTGAACACACCCAATCGTTCAAACTTTATTTCCTCTATTGCATCAATCAAGTCCTTGACATCTGCTTCGGTTTCGCCAGGATGACCAACCAACAGCGTAGTCCTTAATGCAATGCCTGGAACCCTGTCGCGAATCGCATTCAATACTTCATAGGTTCTGCGCTTGGTAATCCCACGTCGCATCGACTTAAGCATATTGTCCGATATATGTTGAATCGGAATATCCAAATAGTTACAAATATTACTGCGCTCGGCCATTACCTCCAACACATCCAATGGAAACTGCGATGGATAGGCATAATGTAAACGCAGCCACTCCAACCCCTCCACATCAGAAAGATGCTTCATTAAATCGGCCAACTTGCGATCGCCATAAATATCTAAACCATAACTGGTGGAATCCTGAGCAATCAGCATCACTTCTTTCACACCGTTCTTTACCAACCCTTGTATTTCCTTTTTGATGATCTCTATGGGCCTTGAAACGTGCTTACCACGCATCAAAGGGATAGCACAGAACGAACAAGGTCGATCGCAACCCTCAGAAATCTTGGTGTAGGCATAATGCTTTGGCGTAGTTTGCAATCTCTCCCCTACCAACTCATGCTTATAATCGGCGCCAACCGTCCTCAACAAATGAGGCATGTCCAACGTTCCAAACCAAGCATCAACTTCAGGAATCTCAGATTGCAGTTCATCTTTGTATCGATGCGACAAACAACCTGTTACATATAGCTTTTCGATGTTGCCTTTTGCTTTTTCATCCGCATATGCGAGGATAGCGTCGATGCTTTCTTGTTTTGCATTTTCGATGAATCCACACGTATTGACAATGATGATGTCCGCATCGTCTTTTGTGCTTTCGTGGGCTACATCAAACTGCGATGCTTTCAGCTGTCCCATGAGGACTTCACTATCCACTAGGTTTTTACTACAGCCTAGCGTTATGACATTAATTTTGGTTTCTTTATTCGATTTGGTTTTCACGATACAAAAATCGATTTGATAAAATCGTACTTGTTAAACAGCTTTAGATCTTCGGCTTTTTCGCCCAGGCCGATATATTTTACAGGCAGGTTGTAGGCATGACTCACGCCAATCACCACACCGCCTTTGGCCGTACCATCCAATTTGGTGACAGCAAGCGTATTCACTTGGGTGGCCGCGGTAAATTGCTTGGCCTGTTCAAATGCATTTTGTCCGGTTGTGGCATCAATCACCAACAATACTTCGTGGGGTGCATCGGGCTTAAACTTCTCGATTACGCGACGGATTTTTGACAACTCATTCATCAAACCCACCTTATTGTGTAAACGTCCGGCTGTATCTATGATGACCACATCTGCATTTTCTTCTACGGCTTTCTTTACTGCATCAAACGCCACAGAAGCAGGGTCTGTATTCATGCCATGAGATACAATAGAAACCCCAGCACGATTTTGCCAGATGGTTAACTGCTCCACTGCGGCCGCACGAAACGTATCGCCCGCACCCAGAACAACCTTTTTGCCTAACTGAGCGTAGTGATGTGCCAACTTTCCAATGGTGGTTGTTTTACCTACGCCATTTACACCAACAACCAAAACGACATAGGGGGTTGATGCGCCATTGAGCGACAAATCTTGTGCTACTGGACTAGAAATATCGGGCATCAACTTGGCAATCTCATCCGCTAGCAATTCATGCAACTCATCCTGAGAAACATAGGCTTCTTTAGAAACACGCTTCTCTAGATTCTCAATAATTTGAACGGTTGTTTCTACACCAACGTCAGAAGTAAGTAATACTTCCTCTAGTTCATCCAAAAAATCAGCATCGATCTGACGCTTCCCAGTGAATAGTCGGCTCAATTTCGACAAAAAACCCGTACGAGTTTTTTCCAATGCCTGCTGTGTTTGCACAGCCTCGGGGGTTACTTCCTCGGGTTTGGCTTTGTTTTTTGAGAACCAATTAAACATTGACATGGGTTTTGGTGATGTGAAGGTAAAAAAAAAGCCCCATGAAGGGGCTGTAATATCTTAGAAATAACGAATTATTTCGCGAAGAATGCCTTCACCTTATCGGCTGGCAAAATTTCTTCTTTGAAAGAATACGCACCACTCTTTGGTGATTTAACGACTCTAATTGCTTTCACGTACTCGCTACCGGCATCTGCTCTTTTAAGCGTTGCTACTACCTTCTTTGCCATTATTTGATCTCCTTATGCATTGTTACTTTGCGCATGTATGGGTTGTATTTCTTCAACTCAATACGCTCAGCAGTGTTTTTCTTATTTTTAGTCGTGATGTAACGGCTCATGCCAGCTACTCCCGATCCTTTTTGTTCTGTGCATTCAAGAATCACTTGAACGCGGTTTCCTTTTTTTGCCATGATTAAATCTTTCCTTTCTTAAACAAATTGTTGATGCAAGAAGAAATTCCTTTCTTATCGATGGTTTTGATGGTAGACGCAGCTACTTTCAAAGTAATCCACTCCCCAGTTTCGGGGATATAGAACTTCTTGGTTTGAAGGTTGGGGTAAAAACGACGCTTCGTCTTCTTGTTAGAATGCGAAACATTATTGCCCTTCAAGGCCTTTTTTCCGGTTAAATCACAAACTCGAGACATAATTTTTGGGGTTGCAAAGATAAGAAAAATGTTTAAATATTCAAAGTGTTCTCATCTTTTATTTGAGAATTATTGGTGTTTTTAGTATCCAGCATCACTTGCAAGGCCACAATTGTGATCAGAACACCGGCTTGTCGCTCCAAAAGGCTCTCAAACATCATTGCCGCAACGATTGCCAACCAAATCTGCTGATTGCTATTCAAGGCATTCCCGCCTACAGTTCTTAATCCAATAAATACGAAAATAAAAAACAAGGCAGAGACGATCCAACCCGACTGCAACGACATCTCCAACCATTGATTGTGCACACCTATCCTATGTCGTTCCGCCAAAGAAACATCCAAACGCGAATATTCCTTCTGCAATCGATCGTCCGTCCACACACCCGCACCAATCACTGCGGAACTCGGTGTTGACCCCAACACACTCATGGATGCTTTCCAAGCAACCCAACGCTGCCCAAAACTCTTGTGTGTTACATCGCCCCCGTTCAAGGTCGTTGAGAAATCATCCCATGTATTTGTCAAGCGATTTTTCGCACTCGGCAACAAAATCATCGACAGGATCAAAAGTGGAAAAACAAGCAAAATACTACGTCGGACCGCGGGCCTACCATAAGCCCATTTACCAACCATCAATGCGCCGCCGATGTATACCAATATCAATCCGGTTCTTGAACCCAAAACATGCATACAGATCACAAGCACTGCAACCGAGGCCATCGCCAAATAGTTTTCCCGAAAATCCTTCTGAATCAAACCTCTGATCATAAACAACACAATCACCCCCATCATCGTCGCGAATTCTATATGATACACGCCAGAATACAGTGGAATCGGCTTGCTTTCGAGTACCATTTGATCGTAAAATGTTCGATGCTGGAAATAATGAATCACACTACTTACACCCACCCAAATCAAAGGAAGCACCCCCAAAAACCAACTCCCACCAAATATCGTCCGTAACCGCCTCCCCCAACCATAAGCCATCGCAACTAATAATAAAGGAAGTTTAATTAATACCTTATTCAATGCCATCCGGCCCATCTCATTCTCCTTCTCCAACAACCCGCCCGCAACATCTAATGTCACCCCGGAAACCCCTCCAACCCCCACAGACCATGGCCAGTAACCACTCATCCAAATCACACACATATTCCATCCCACACACAGCGCTACCCCCCACCAAAACCATCGAATCAAACCCTTCTCCTCAACCCTTTCGCCCCAAACCCACAATTGGAATACGTAGGCAATCAATCCCATCGACGCCAGCGCGGGCGAAAAATGGATACACCCCAACGATACCCACAAGAGCACATCGGTCTTCAACCAAAACTTTACATCCAACGCCTTAAGGGGCCACATAACGAATCTGCAAGGTAGCGTTCTGCTGCGCAATACCCAAACGATCCGCCACAGACTGACTGATCGCAATTTGCTTATTTCCCTTCTCCGGCAAAGTACCAATCACCGTGCAATACACCATTTTCTTGTTCGATGTGTTAATCACTGCAATCACCTCGCCCTTTTTATGGTTATTCATCATTACCCATGAGCGATCCGGCTGAATCCCTTCATACCCAATCTGGGCTGTCACCATTTTTTCATATTCCCTCATCGCCGACTTCACTTTTACCGCCTGCACCTGCTCTGGCATTCCACCCTGATTGTCCGTGCCGACCAATGTTTTATCCGTTGGGACCGCAGCAAGCCCAGACACCTTTTGCGTATTTGGCACTTCCGCTTCCCTAACAATCACAGGGGTTATCGACGTTTTAGCAATCGTTACCGAATCTATTTTTACGGGTTCAAGCGCCGCCAGCGACTTCTCGGTTTTGGGTATCCACAATTTCTGATTGATCGATAATTGCTCCGATGTCAACTGATTGATCGCCTTAATATCCGCCACCGAAACACCATATTTCTTCGAAATACTGAACAAACTCTGTCCTTTCTCTACCACATGGTCGAATGTATTTTCCGGAGCCATTTGCACATCCAACATCGCCACCGGTTTTTTCAACAACGCAGAATCCACACCCACCGCAACGGGCTTCACTTCCGTCGCTGGTTTAACTTCCGTAGCCGTATTTATTGCTGATACAGGCGGTTTTTCATCCGCACCGTCCACCATCACCCCTGAAGTTTCCTCCACAGGATTTAAGCGAGGCGCTGCAATCGGCTCAGACTTCACAGGCTTCTTGGTCTTCTGCTTCACTTTCACGCGCATACCCGGCTTCAGCATCCCGATATCGGGGTTCAACGCCTTCAATTCCTCAATGCTACAATGGTATTTCTTGCCGATGGCATATAGGGTTTCCCCCTTTTTTACTTTGTGCTCAATTTCGATTACCATCTCCGATGGATTGGTCTGACCTAGCGATGGATTGCTGTAAATCAAACTCATCAGCGCCATCACACTACCTTTCACTGCATACTTTTTCCAATTGATCATAGATACAATAATAATGTATGGAAACCTGCGATTTAGAAGCGACTATGCACAACGCAGCGGTTGTTTAATAAATCAAACACTCAGCCAATCTGAAGGCAATGCTTGCTGCTCTCCTTTTTCCAAAAACACGATACGATGGGCTATCGCCCGAGCGACTTCCAAGTTGTGCGTAATGAAAATATATGCCAATCCACGATCCCGCTGTAACCCCAGCAATAAATCCAATACTTGCTTCTGAACCAACGGATCCAACGCAGCCACCGCCTCGTCCAAAATCAACACCTTTGGGTCCGATGCCAAGGCCCGCGCAATGCACAATCGCTGTCGCTGACCCCCACTCATTTCATGAGGATATGCACCTGCCAAACGCAAGTCAAAGCCCACTTCTGAAAGCAATTCTCTGCTGCGAGTTTCCGCCTGCTCTATACTACAATTCTTAACAAATTTCACCACTTCCGATACCGCATCGATGGACTTATCGTTGGGATTTAAGGAAGAATACGGATCCTGGAAAACCATTTGAATTCCGGTGGGTGGTTTCCGCTTCAGCGACTCCGAATTCAACAACACCGACCCCTCCGTGGGCAATTCCAAAGCCACCAACAATTTAGCCAATGTACTTTTTCCAGAGCCCGACAAACCCACAATGGCCAACGTTTCCCCGCGATGCAAAATATCGTTAAACCCCTTCAATGCCTGAACCTCATATCCCTTTTGTTGATACGTCTTCCCCAACTTGTGAATTTCCAATACTGGATGATATTCCTCTAAAGGCTTCACCCAAACACCGCTCGGCATCGCCTCAATCAATTCTTTTACATATTGATGCGCATTTACCCCAAACACCTCGTCCCTTAAGCCCTGAGCCATGCAAACACCCTTTCTCAATACCGTTACTCCTTCCGCATATTGCTTTACCAAATCTAATTCATGACTCACCCATAGCAACGCACTGCCCTGATCCTTACAAATCCGCTCCAAATCACGCATTACCTGCTGCCTAGCAACACTATCCAACGCTGTTGTGGGTTCGTCTGCCAAAATCAATGGTGGCTCGTGGACACATGCCATGGCAATCATAACTCTCTGTCGTTGTCCCCCACTGAGTTGATGCGGATAAGCACTCAAAATCCTATCTAAAATCTCTCCCAAACCCAATTGCGTCAACTTCCGCTCCACTTTCCGCTTGGCAAGTTCTAAGTCCGGCTCATGTATCATTGCCGACTCCATGAGTTGTTTTCCGCAGCGCATCTGGGGATTTAATGCAGTCATCGGTTCCTGGAAAATCATGCCAATTTCTTTGCCTCTAATTCCTCGCCATGTTGTTTCCGATAAATCCGTTAATTCGATCCCATTCAATTGCACCGAGCCTGACACATTTAGCGCGGGCGACAACAATCCCATCACGGCAAATAATGTCAACGACTTACCACTACCACTCTCACCAATAATTCCATGAATTTCGCCGGGATTCACATCCAAAGCGTCCAATGTAAGCAAGGAATTCCCATTGATAGAAATCTTCAAATTTCGAATACTCAACAAGGGTCCAGTCAATGTCATCCAAGCAAAGGTAATCACCATTGCTTTCAATTCACAAGGTCCAATATCGATAAAAAAGAAAGCGGGCCGCATGCGGCCCGCTTTCACTATGGATTTCGGAGAAAAACTGAACGCAAAAGCGCCCCTTTAGTCTACCGACAACTTAATAGGAATTTCTCTCCAAGATTTCAAGAATTTTCCGTTGTTCTGGCCAGGCACCCAGCGGGGCGACTTTTTCAAAACACGAATGGCTTCAGAAGTAAATTCTGGGCAACTCTTGGTCTCTTCAATGGCTTGAACACGTGAAATTCTACCTGCTTCATCTACCGCAAAACGCAGCATTACAGAACCATTGATTCCTTCGTCTTGACAGCGTTGAGGATAAATAAATTCACCTGCCACGTAGTCTCTAAAAGCAGCTTCACCACCAGGGTAATTGGCCTTTATCTGAACGTTCGTCGCAATATTATCACCGCCTCCAGTTGGACCACCACCTGACTCGTTAAAGTCTGGGGCTTCAAATTCCTCTGATCCTTCCTTGTTATCCTTACCCGCCGTTTTAATCTCATCGGGAGGGATAATCACATCTTCCGTAGTTGCATCTGGATTGATTTTTGGAACTACGTATTGCTGGGTAGCAACTTGTGGCTCTGGCTCTTCAATCTTCGGCTTTTCTGGCTCTTTCTCCTCTTCCTCAGGCGCTTTCACATCGTCGATATTGGTTACTTTCAATACCGTCTTGTGTTCCACTTCCTTGGGAAAGAAATAATCATAAATAATCGGTGCGGCTGAAAACAAGCCCGTAATCGATAGCGCAATGATAGTTGCCATCGTTTGGTTCTTGTTAAAGCTCTTGCGAATCTGATACGCACCGTACTCCTTAAATCGATCGGCAAATACCAGTTCATTTCGCGCTGGCGATTGCACTTGGTCCCATTTGTTCATCAAACTTTCTGACATAGCGATTAGGATTTAGGTTGTTGATCAATAAGCTTCTTTTCAAGCGGAGCCATTCCCTCGTCCACAGCAAAATACTTGGCGATCTGACAAATCATAAATTCGTCCATCACGTCAATCACATTGCGATACGATGCTTTGTCGTCGTTCTTCAACAACACCACCAACTTCGAATCTCTTTGTGCTTGTTTTACTTTGGCATCGATGGCATTGCGCTTGGCAGTATCTTTCTCATCGATCTTGTTCAATTGTTTTTCAAAATCACGCAATTGTGTCAACAGCGTTAAATTGCTCTCAACCAATATTTTACGCAATCCATTTTTGGTATAATCGGTTTCTTCTAAAACGGCTTTGTCGTTCAAAGCACCACGATACCAATACACTTTATCACCCCCGGTTAAAAGTATGGTGATACCATCTTTAACTTCAGGCTGCTTCATGTTTTTTAAATCCTTTTCATCCAGTTTTTCTGGAAAGATCATTCTCAACACCTTGGGCTGAGAGAACGTTGAGGTAAGTACGAAGAAGGTCAACAACAAAAACGCCAAATCCACCAAGGGGGTCATATCCACCCGGGTACTCTGTTTTTTGGCTCTTTTTTTGCCACCGCCGCCTCCGCCACCATTACTTTGTATTTCTGCCATGGTTCTACTCTCCTATCTTTAGTCTTTAGGCTTGGCTTCCAAACCTGTGATCATCTGAAAATTCTTTACTTTGGCTTCTCTGAATACTTGAATAACGTTTTTTAGGACGTTGTATTTTGTGTTACCGTCGGCTTTTACCGCAAACTGAATGTAATTATCCTTATCAAAAGGCAACCCACGCTTGGTGGCTTCAGCTTCGCGGTCTTTAAAATCGTCGTGCGCTCTCAAACGGGCATTGTAAGCCCAGTGATAAAGCTGACTCTTTTTTATGTTTAACGTATCGTAGGGAACGCCAGATTGCTGCACTTTCGCGCGGGCATTGACTTCCAATTCTAGATACGAACTGATGGATTCCATTTTTAGTCCGATTGGACCAGCACCAGCAAATTTCTTTACTTCCTCTGCGCTCATTTGCACCTTGAAATCGCGCATCATATCTTTCAAAACCAGCTCTTTCACTGCCGGATTTGTGATTTCGATGAATACCCTTCCATCTGCATCTACGGTCACCAAAAATACCTGTTTAGGTATTTGCGCTTCGGTGGTAGAGGACGGAGGATCTACGAATACGGGCTCTGGAGCACGGAAACTTGAGGTCAACATAAAGAACGTTACCAGAAGGAATGCCAAATCCACCATTGGAGTCATATCCAATGAAGGGGTGGAACGGGGCATACTTACTTTAGGCATGTTCGTGAATTTAGGGCGTTAATCCGGGTTTAAACCAAAAGGTAAATACCGAATTAACCGTGGTTGGCCTGGAAGTTAGAAATAATAGAATAACCCGCTTCGTCCATGCTATGTGTCATAGTGTCAATGCGGTTAGAGAAATAGTTATAACTGATGATCGCCAAAGTTGATCCAATGATACCGAAAGCCGTGTTAATCAAGGCCTCAGAGATACCTGTTGCCAAAGCAGCTGTATCAGGAGTACCAGAGTTAGCCAACGCAGCAAACGCACGAATCATACCGAATACTGTACCGATCAAACCGATCAAAGTACCAATAGATGCACAAGTTGTGATGATAACCAAGTTCTTAGAAAGCATAGGCAATTCCAAGCTAGTTGCTTCTTCCAATTCCTTTTCGATAGCAGCTTTCTTCTCGTCGCGATTCAAATCTGTTTTTGCAGCAACCACTTGGTAGCGAGTCAAACCAGAACGAACCACATTGGCCAAAGAACCACGCTGTTGATCACAAGCAGCAATCGCATCGTCTAGGTTGTTTTGCTCCAACATTGCACGCATTTTATGAACGAATGCAGTTGCATTTCCACGACCTGAAGCGGCAGACAAAGTGATGAAACGCTCAATTGACACCAAAATTACAGTGATGTTTACCGCAATCAACAAAGGTACGATGGCGATACCACCGCGATAGATAATACCCAAAAGTCCCAATGGGTGACCTTTTGCGACGTCTCCATCTTCAAAGTTTGCAGGATTTCCTAAAAAGAAAATGTAAATTGAGTAACCAGCGGCAATTGCAAACAAAATGGCAAGGCCAGAGAAATATGCCATCCAAGCATTGTTTCCCGATTTGTTGTTGTTATTTGTCATAATGATTCTAAGTTTTTGATTTTATAAAGTGCAATAATACGGCCGACCACAGTTAAAAGCAAGTAAACAAAATGTTAAATCGGCTTAGAATTCGACGAAAACAGGGGCTTTTTTGCCCACTCAAAGTTTAGACGAATGAGCGTGGTAATTTTCTGCAAACTGCAGACCGGATAAAATGGCAGCATTTAACGACGGGTTTGCAATTGATTGACCTGCCAGAAAATGATTCTGCTCAATGTTGGCAACAGTTGTACTAATTGGCAAATCATAAGCATACGGGGTATTCATTGGCAGCGCTGATTTCACTTCAAAGGACTGCAAAAATTGGGCGTTGATGGGCCTCTGCAGCAAGTTCTCTACTTCTGTTAATATTTCATTGTTTGCCGCATGAGCATCCACATTGCCAGAAAAAGAGGGCTTCAACGACACCGACAACAAGTGCTTACCTGTGGGAGCATAACTAGACTGAACCATGGAGGGAACCGCGATTAGATTTACACGTCCCATCCGGCTTGCGTTGAGCGCCAAAAACTTCCCCAAACCCGCATCGTGATCGAGAGAATAATACAAGGTTGTAGTTGAGCGATACGGAATTCCCGCCTGGTGATTGTTTCCCACTGTAGAATTGAGGAAAATCTGACTGGGATTGAGTTTTGAGGCAATTCTATTGGGGAGTGTTTGGACTCCATTGGGCAAAAGAAGTGCATCGCCTTTGGCTAGCGCCCAAAAGATAAAATCAAAAAGAGAGCATGGGGTTTGAAGGGCTTCTTCGAGAAAAATGCCAGTAAAGAATGGTCGAAAAAATGATTCGATAATCGTTTCAGAAAACCCAATCGAAAGCAGATAATCTTGGGTAGACGGTATTGTGGTGTTTGCTGAGGTGGGAGATTGAAAAAAATCGCTAGGATTTTGGGATAGTAATTTCTTGCGAAGGGCAATTATTTTAAAAACATCGGTGAGTTTAATATCGGGATGCAATAGCGCTCCGATGCCTTTGATACCGTGTTTGAGGGGATCGGCGATGAGGGTTTTCCCTGTGGCTGTGAGTAGCCATGCACCCGAGCCGAAGGCGACGGCGCCATCCAATAGCCCACCCCGCTTGTAATCATCTAACACTGGATAAGCACTCTGAATCACTTGAAATCCATGATCCAATGAAAAACCGTCAATATGTGTGGTTCGCAACTTGCCACCCCACCCATTGCTTTCTTCATGCAATTCGTAAGGAATGCCTAATTGTTGGAGTTTGTATGCGGCAGACAGACCCGACATGCCCCCACCAACGATGGTAACAGGCCTGTTTATTGATGTCATTGTTTAATTCCCAATGGGTTCACCCTCTGGCGCACGACGGCGAGGCCTATCCCCACCCCCACGATTTTCCACCCCATCTGCAGGCTTCTTCTTCTTCCGCATTGAACGAGCCTTTGCGATCATTTCTTTCTTTACCTCTCGTTCGATGCGTGGCAACTGAACCGCACGCTTCATACCAATCACTGGCTTTAATTTGATGGTATAGGTTTCTAGCAATTGCACTTCTAGTTTGCGTAAGGCGACAGCATCCTTGAAATACTGTTCAGCTTCGGTTTCAGATAATTCGGAAGGACGTTTATCGTTCCATTTGTCTCTAAATCCGTGTTTTGCATCACGCAATTTCAACTGATATTCATCGTAAATAGGAAAAAACTTGACTTTCTCCGCTTCACTTAATGTGAGTTGTTCCACAAACAAAGTCTCACGAAACTTTCTTAACTCCTCCACTTTAGAAGCCCTAAGGCTATCCTTTTTTGCTTCATTTTGCGCCGTTGCCTTCACAGCAAACAACATCAACAAGCACAGTGTGATATATTTCATGCATTTCATAATGATTCAAAATCTAATTCTTCAAACATTTCATCTTCCATATCAAACGTTGCCAATCCATTGTCCTCCAAGTCTTGTAGGGCTCGTTTGGTGCGTGGTGGCATTTCTTTGGCATCAATGATTGTATAAACATTGGGCTCTTTGTATTTGGGCATTTCACCCATAATCAAGGGTTCTACCAACTGTAGTCCATCGGGAATCGTATCCTTGGGCGAAATGGGCTCGTCCAATGGAGACTCAATCAGCGTGGGTTCATCCTGCTGCAATTCTGTAGCCATGGCCTCTTCCGCTTTGGGCGGCTGAATCGCATTCCATATAAAATACGCAGCCACAATGGCCGCCAATGACGCTGCAATCCCTAACCAACCTGGGGTTGCCGATTCTTTCTGTCGTCCAGCGATGGGCGCAAAAGCCGTTGGTGGTGCCTCTAAATTGATAGTTTGGGGCTCTTCTTCTGCAATGACTTCCTCAATAATTGGAGCCTTCGGGGCATTAATTGGCGCGATATACGACTCTAACTCATCCAATCCCACAGATTCTGGGACTTCATGGACAACAATTGAATCTGGAGTTATTGATTCCTCTTCGATAATCGACTCGACAACAAAGTCCTCCTGAGGTTCCGCAACTTCTGTTTCTAACACAACCTCTTCTGCCACAAACTGCTCAGATTCCGTGAATGCAGATACCTCCTCAATTGTTGCAATCTCAGACTCAACTGATTCTCTTTGAACTGATTCTATCTGAACCGACTCAACTACCGGATTCAGTAAATCGCCGTAGGTCACTTTGGTGATATTTAACGAATCGCCCAAACCCGTAGTCTCTTCAGAAATGGCAGAAAAATTAACCCATTCTGGATTTTCATTGGTGGTAAACGTTAAAGGTGCGATTTCAACCTTGCCAACAGAATCGACGTCTTTATCTACACCAACTGATTTTGATGTGAGTGGGTCTTGTTTTCTCGCCCGCTTTTGAATGCCTGAAGTATCTACCTTCATGAGCACTTCAACTGGCTTAATGGCTTCAATCTTGGGAGCCGAAGCTTCCGGAGAATTGATATCAATCCCCAATCGCTGCAACAAACGAGATTCCGACTCCTTAAAATAGGATTCCGGCGCGTTATAGGCAGGTCCGATTTTTTCGTTTTCTAAGTCCATATTTTCGCTTCTGCTGTTGATTAGATGTATAAATTCCGATTTGGTTTAACGCAGTACACTTAAATAAATTTCTAATTTCTTCACGGCGTGGTGATACGATGCTTTCAATGCCCCCTCAGACGTAGAGGTCAACACTGCAATTTCCGTGTAACTCAAGTCCTCAAAATACCTCAACGTAAACACCAATTTCTGCTTAAAAGGCAAATAACAAAGGGCTTTCTGCAACTTTAAAGCAATATCGTCGCCAGACAAATACAAATCTTCAGTGATCAAATCCGCCATTTCCGGCTGCGCTTCATCAAAATCGATCGTGGGCTTCCGTTTGCGAATCAAATTGATCGATTCGTTTGTTGCGATGCGATAAACCCATGTCCTAAGTCGACTGTCACCTTTAAATTGATTGGCATTCTGCCATACCTTGATAAAAGTATTCTGTGCCGCATCGTCCGCATCATCATGACTTAACAACAAATTTCTACAGTGGTAATAGATTTGTTGCTGGTAACGACGTAAAATCTCTACAAACAAAGATGCAGTAAGGCCAGAGCTCACCAACTCAACCGAAAGTTCGTCTTCCGATAAATTCTGTAAACGTTGGGTCTCACTCATATTTTTCGCATTTGCTGTATCTACACTCATTGATGATGGCTTAATGATGTCACAATGATTTCCAATGTGCGAAGTAGATAAAATTCAATGACAAGACATAGACAATGGTCGAAAAGTTTAACACAAGTTATTCCACATTGTTAAAATTCCTGTTTGATGGGGAAATTTGCAGAAATTCATTGTATCAAAAGAAATAATTCGTATTTTTGCAGCCCAATTAGGATTAAAACCCATGAATTCAATCGTTAATAGCATCGCATCTGAGTATTTGAGAACTGACTTACCTGCTTTCAAGGCTGGTGATCGTGTCACTGTTCACTATAAAATTAAAGAAGGCGCCAAAGAGCGTATTCAGTTATTCCAAGGTGATGTTCTCCAACGTCGCAACGGAGGAATTGATGAAACTTTCACTGTACGCAAAATTTCTAACGGAATTGGCGTAGAGCGTATCTTCCCATTACACTCTCCTTTCATCGATAAGATCGAAGTAAATAGAAAAGGTCGTGTTCGTCGCGCCCGTATCTTCTATCTACGTACTCAAATCGGTAAAGCGGCTCGTATTAAAGAGCTTCGTACTCGATAAGATAAAATATTTATGTTCAAAAAAAGCCCAACTCGTTGGGCTTTTTTTATTTATTCACTGCACAAATTCAGAATTCCAATCAATTATCAAACCGAATCAAAGCGGTGAGACCTACCCCGTTGTGATAAACCCCAGTTGGGTAAAACAGATTATACGATGCTGATTGAGACAATGCCGACATAACACTATAATCCCAATTCAATCTTAAATCCAACCATTGAGAAACTCTAGAACCTACAGCAAATTGCAAAATCAATCCATTTTGAGCAAAATCGGTCGCAATTCCCGGATTATACCCTTCACTTTCTTCAATTTTCAACAATCGGGTGAACCGAATACCACCCAACAAATCAATGTCGCCTAATCTTCCCGCGCTCATCTTTCTAATACCCGCCACCTGCAATTCAATCTGCCTCGCCTTAATGTGAAAAGCATTTACCATCGTTAATGGATCAAATGCACGACGGCTTCCCCGCTGAACCATGCAAAATTGCATTTCAATCGCATCCAATTTCTTATTCTCAGACAACCTATACCCCGTTGCCATACCTACTTGATATCCAAATTTATTGTACCCGCTGGCTTGATCCCCATCAATTTGAGAGGCCAAAATACCCATCATTGGTCGACCATAAAAACTGTGTACTTTGCCTTGCTCCCCCTGACCCTCAAGAGAGCTAACCGCAAAAAATGTTAAAGTACCGATCAATCGAATCCCTGCTTTCCTTCTCATGTTGTAATTTGCAGCAATTTATTGCAAAAGGACGTGGGTAACAAGCCAAAACACATATTGATTATAGGCTCTGGCTTGGCTGGCAGCACATTGGCGTTGGAATTAATCCATCGTGGGCACTTTGTTCAAATGATAGACAATCTTGTTCCCAATACAAGTTCACGCGTTGCTGCGGGAATAATCAACCCAGTAGTACCCAAAGGCGTCAAGAAAACCTGGCAATACCAAGAAATTTTCCCCGCCGTTTTTGAATATTATCGCCATTTCGAATCACTTTTAGGAGCCGAATTTGTTTTTGAATACCCGATGTTGCAAATTCATGCCAACGACAATGAAAGATATGAATGGCGGAAACGTGGCGCAGTTTCTGAAATGGCGGACCTATTGACACCCCGCGGCGACAATACTATAGTTAATAACTGCGGTCGTTTGGATGTCTTACAATTTTTACATGCCACCCAAATAGAATTGGAGAAAAAAAATCAGTTTAGAAATGAGCAATTTTCACATGCGGATTTGATATTCCACGAATCTGGCAAAGCGGAATATCATGGAATTGTATTTGATGAAGTCATATTCTGCGAAGGCATTGGCATCATGCAAAACCCTTGGTTCAATTATCTCTTTTTTGATCCTACCGGAGGCGATATATTAACGATTCAAATTCCCGATTTACCGCAAGATAAAATCATCAAACAGAAACAGTGGATTGTCCCTACAAAAGAAAAAGACATCTTTCTTTTAGGAAGCACTTTCCATAAACAATCACTCTCTGAGGTTCAAGACCCTGCAGATGCCCAATTTCTGATCGAAAGGGCTGAACTCATTACAGGAAAAACAGTTACTTTGATCAAACATCAGCGGGCGGTTCGACCTACGGTGCAGAATAGAAGACCTTATCTTGGTCGACATCACACATTCAAGAATTTGAGTGTCTACAACGGACTAGGTGCAAAAGGAAGTGCCCTCTGCAGTTGGCTATCCCCAATGATGGCTGATTTCATTAGCAACAACACCCCCTTGAATGAAGAGGTTGATATTTCAAGGACGCAATAAATCCGAATGGGTTTTGATTAATTATTGACGATAAAGTCCAAGAAGCCCGAGGGGTCCGACATCACTTTACAGTTTTGAGGGATTTTCAAATCGCGACGTTTCACCACTTGGGAACCTGTAACGATAATTTGCGTATTGGGCCAACTACGAGAGAGCGTATTCAAATAAACTTGAACCGGCATCGCTGCATTGGAATTGGTTAATACGCAAAAAACAAAATCGGGATTGTGAATTTTGTGAATTTTATTCAAATCATCGAGCGGCGTAGATGTACCCAAATAAATCACATGTTGTCCATTGGCGCGCAACAAGTATGACGCGAATAATAGGCTTAATTCGTGATTTTCACCATTTGGCAAAAACAACAAATACTTTTTCGCATCACTGTTAGGAACAACATTAACCTGATCGATTGCCACAAACATGCGTTGCTTAATTAAATTGGTAATGAAGTGCTCGTGCGCAATGTGTATGCTCCCACCCAACCAAAGAATTCCAACATGCTGTAAAAATGGAAAAATAATTTGGGTAGTTGTTTGCTCCATCCCCAATTGCAAAATATTGATCGATAAAGTCTTATTGAATTCTTTCTCGTCAAAATCGAACATCGCAGTGGTTAACGTCGAGATTTGGGATTGATGACCAGAATTGTTTTCAGAGACGCTAACCGTTTTTCTCTGTACCTCATCCCTGTCCATTTGGGCAATCCTACTAATCTTTATACCATTGGCATTTAGAATCGCAATATTCATCATGTACTTGAGATCGTCTTCCTCATAGTACCGAATATTGGTCTCTGTCCGCTTGGGCACCAACATTCCATATCGTTGCTCCCAAATTCTTAAGGTGTAAGCCTTAATCCCTGTGATATTCTCGATATCTTTGATAAAATACTTGTCCCGATAGTCTTTTTTCGACTTTTTCGGATCACGTTTGTTATCTAATAATACCTTATCTACCACATTTAACATATCATGAAAATTATTATTACTGGCGCTTCAGGACTCATTGGCAAACGACTCTGCAAAGTATTGAAGCAGAATGATTTTGACGTTGAGTTATTGAAACGACATGACTATAACAACACAATCGAACAAAAAGATTGGTTATCGCGAAAAAATATTTTTTGGTCGAATCCTGAAATTCTCGAAAATGCAGATGCTGTAGTTCATTTGGCGGGGGCAAACGTGGGCAGTCCATGGACCAAAAAATACAAAAACGAAATTCTCAACAGCAGAAAATTGGGGACCGAAGCGCTAATGAAGGCCTGCGCGGAATGTCAAACACCACCCAGACATATTATATCAGCCAGTGGAATTGGCTTTTACCCCGAAAATACCCATCAATTATTAAATGAAAGCAGTGAATCGGGAAGTACATTTCTAGCGGAGATTTGTAAAATTTGGGAACAAGGAATATTTGAACATAAAATCCCAGGTGTTGTTGCTAGCTGCCTACGAACAGGAATTGTTATGTCGAACCACAGTAAAATATTTAGCGTATCAAAACTTCAATTTCAAATTTTCGGCATGGTGGGCAGTGTGGGTAGTTCAAACAATGTGTGGAGTTGGATCCATATTGATGATTTATGTTCGATGTATCTTGCGCTAATAAAAGGTACAATGTCGCCCGGCATTTACAATGCCGTGGCGCCCCACCCTTGCACCCAAAAAGCTGCGGGGATAGCATTTGAAAAATTCGCAACGCAACGAGAACTCAAAAAAATGAGTATCACCGCATTGCTTTGGCGTATCCCCTGCGCAATCAACAAAATGCTACAAGCACTGCGCATCACAGCTCGACCTGTTTTGCCAGCATTTCTGATTAAACTAGCTTGGGGGGGGCGATCCGCAATTGCACTAACTAACCAAAATGTGAGTGCCAAAAAAACATTAGATACCGGATTTTGTTATCAATATCCAACCATCGAATCCGCGATGGAACATTTGCACACACACACCGATTGTTAATGTCAAACCCTATCTATTTCTGGTTTCGTCGCGATTTGCGACTCAACGACAACCACGGTCTATATCAAGCCCTTCAATTGGCAGAATCACAGCAACTTCGGGTGCAATGCGTATTCATATTTGATACAAACATACTTAGTCGTTTATCGAATAAGCACGACGCCCGCGTTCAATTTTTGCATCGTGAAATATCCTCATTAAAGGAAGAATTACGCAGCCAGGGAAGTGATTTAGAGGTGTGGCACGGAAACCCCATCGCGTTATGGGAAAACGCCATCGTCCAAAATACCCCCCACTCCATTTTTTGCAATTCCGATTACGAACCCTCCGCGATAAAGCGCGATCATGCCATTGCCGAAATCTGCAACACTCAGAATGTATCGTTTCAAAGCTATAAGGACATTTGCATCTTTGAGAAATCAGAAGTCGTAAAGGACGATTCAAAACCCTATACTGTCTACACTCCTTACAGCAGAAAATGGAAAGCAAAATTGGCCATCGAACCCATCACATTTTATCCATCCGAAACCAAGCTCGCTCATTTATCGCATCAAAAAGAAACTGAAAACTTCCCCATACCAAGCTTGGCTGAACTGGGATTTGAGTCGTTTGATTTTGAATACCCTGAAAAAACGGTGACCCAAACGCTGATAAAGGAATACACCGACAAGCGCAATTTCCCTGCAATCCGCGGAACGAGTAAGTTGGGACTGCATTTCAGGTTCGGCACGATCAGTATTCGCGAAAAGTTACAAAAAGCACTTTCACTGAATGAGACATTTGTCAATGAGCTTATTTGGAGAGACTTCTACCTGCAGATCCTCTGGCATTTCCCTCAGGTAGTTGGCAATGCTTTTAAAATTCAATACGATAGGATTCAGT
>JBEGUW010000136.1:0-19722 GCA_041178665.1 Bacteroidota bacterium | reverse complement strand
AATAAAGCCCACTGGTGTTTTTCTGAGTCAAACGAATTTTGCGAATAGTCTTCTAACAAAAATCTATTCTACGGTAAATACAAAACCTTTCTTCATAAAACGCATCCAACCCCTCAGCAACTATACTCTGCTGCTAACTCCAAATCAATAAATCAACCCAAAACATGTTGGGCTAAAACTTTTTGAACTTCGTAAACATTCACTGATTTGTTGAATTGCTTAACAACACTGGGGTTAGTTTCACTTGAAATCCAAATTTTTAACTCTGCCTCCAGGTCGAAGGTGCCAGCGGTTTCAATGCTAAAACGAGAAATACTCTTGTACATAATTGAAACATACTCTGTTTTACTACCTGTAATCCCCTGAACATTGACCAGAACCAAACGTTTATTTGTAAAAATAAATGTATCCCGTAATAATTTAAATCCAAGTTCAATAACTTCTGAATCAGTTAATAACTGACCATATTTACTTTGTAATTCTTCCTGGCTAACAGTTCCTGCATTGCCTATAAGTGCTGATAACAAACCCATGATTCGAATAAAGGATAATAATTTCAAAAAACAAAAAACACCATCAAAAACACCGCACAATCATTTTTTGTTAATGAGGAAAATGTAAACCCATTGATGCTGATTGAACATTCATAATTGAATGCTCTATCCTAACTCCCCTTGGACTATCTGGTGCAGGCAGATTGACTTGGGTATTTGGCTCAACATCGTAAAAATTGATGGTTTCGTTTTTATAAATATCGCCGTTGACTTTAATGTAACTCACCAACACCACCACTTCATCAAGCTTGTATGGTGAATTGTTTGAAACAGATATTTCCAATTGAGAAATACCTCCCAGATCACTATACAAATATTGATTGTTGCCAGAGACTACATAATCAACCCAATTATCACGGAACGTTTTCGCTGGATCTTCATTGGTGCTTGACATCTCCTCATCGATCACACTATTATTCGGATCAACTTGTTGCTCAGCATTTGGTATGTTTTGGGGCTCAGAACTTCCTCCCGCTGCAATTGAATCCACTTCGAGGCCTGACTCCTGACTGTTTGATTGGGTATAGGTAAATCCAATAATCAAAACAATAATCACTAGTGCTACTGCAAGTAAATACCCCAAACTTCTTCGCTGCTTTAAATCTTCTGATTTAGGCGGTCGCACAACAGTCTCCTCTGTCTTTTGAGATTGATGTTTGTAGAAACGATCATTGGGTTTTTCAGCCAAATTTTTCAGTTCACCGATGGTCGTCCAATCAGTTAATCCATCATACCACACCAGAGTATCCAAAGGCAAATTAAGAATGTCAATTTGCTCGATTGAATATGGGCCCAATCTGTTTTGATTTATGTATACGTAGTACTCCATTCGTTAGTCATTTATTACTTCACAGTATTTGTCTAGAATATAATATCGATTTCCTTCAATGTAATTGAAGTATTCCCCACCAGGTCTTTTGGGCTCTGCGAACCAATCAAGATTTATCCAATGATTCCCCGATTTGTCGGTTTTATAAATGACATCTACATTTTCTTTGTATCGCCAAGACAGGTATTTTGTTATCGTTTCAAAATCAGTTTTCCCTATGTTCACCTCAGTGAATGCATGACCATCTTCCGAGTTATAGGCGTACGAAATTCTCGCTTCTCCACCGATTGAAATTATTGCTGTCGCTAATACGACTGCAAAATCATCACAGTCACCTGCGAGACCATTATTCAGCGTCTCGCTGGCATAAGCGACATACTCCCCTTTGGGGTCATTCACATATTTCCAATTTTGCTGTACGTAATTGTACACATCACACATCTGTCCAACATTGAAATTCCCAGAATTCTCACTTGAAATCACTCCAAGAATGGTATTTCGCGTATTCGGATTACTGTAATCACATCGATCAATGAGTTCTTTTAAATTACCACTAAGATTGCATGGCTTTAAAAAATCAAACATTTTTTTATCGTGACTAGAGTAATTAAAATTAATTTCGGGATTTAATGGTGCGCTTTCCTCCACAACAAGTTCCATTGTTGGTGAATCTTGTTCAACATTGACAACAATAGCAACCGCCATCACAATTATCGAAATGATTACAGCAGAGATGATGATCCACTTCAACAATTTGGGTGACTTCTCAGATTTATTCACAATAACCGATTTACCAGAAGCGCTGTATTCCCCTTCAATGTCTGACACAAACTCAACTGGTCTTTGAGAATTAAAAACGATAGCCCTAATTTCAGGATGATCCACTGCTTTCATCCAATCCCCTTGTCCTATTTTAACCAAATCCTCATTTGCGAGTCCTAAGTGGTCCAACTCCCATAAATTGTATGGACCTGGAGGGGTGTTTGATTTTAATACGTAATAAATCTTCATTGAAATCACTGCAAATTATTCTATTGGTAACAATTTAGTAGTTGTTCTAATTTCCATTACTTTTCGCGTATCATAAACTGGAGTAACAGTCATACATTTCACCACTAATTTAATTTGAATTGGATCCATGATATTATCATTGAGCATCAAAAAATGGACTTGTCCTTTTGCTGGTCTATTCATCCTACTTGCATCGTTAATCACATCACCTTGCTTCAACAAAGTCATGGGATCAGGAGAATATGTACCCTGGCTTACGAACATTTCACTGGCTGCTGGCATACTACTAATCCAAAATCTCACATTGTCACCTTCATTCACCTTGAGAAATCGATTGATACCAAATAACAATAGAGCCGTCATCGGCTCAGCTGCCGCAATTCCTGCAGCGAGTTGATTATTGTATTCAGAGATTTTATTGTCGTATTCTTGGGTTGCCTTCTGACCTACTCCGATATAATAAGACCATGATACCGTGCCTTCAGGAAGATTAAACGATGTTGCTCTACGGTTTGTATTTCCATTAAGTGCATTTTGACTGGATATTTTAATCGATTGATCTAACAATTCAAGGAATGCCGTATCATTTCTCACAAGATATGTCTCATCCTTCCATACCTCCGAAGAATCAACAACCGTCCTAAATTGCACGTCGCAATTAAAATTCGCACAACTATCATTTACAGGCAGTCTATCAATTTTCAGTCGGATTTTACGTTTTGCTCCAAAACAATGATTTCCAATGATTTCAATAAAGTAAATTCCTGTTTTAGGCACATTCAATTCAAACTTCACGGGATCCGTACAATCAATATTTGTATACCTCTCGAAATTTGGATATTGCACCAAACGAATCGACTTTATTTTTTTTTCTTTTTTGAACTTATGTTGAATTCGACTTTATCGCCTTCTCTAAATCGATAATAATATATTTTCGGGTTGCAATTCCTGGTTAAAACACTTCCATCAAAAACACTCACTTTCTTAGAGCGTTTTGTACCCTGTGCATCAGGAAATTGATACGCTTGAGCAGAAATATTGCCAACTAAAAAACAGCTAAAGAAGAGCAATGAAATAGTAAAACTTTTAAATTGTTTCATAAACTAAAAACAATATTAGCCATTGAAATTGAAAATTCAAACTATCATAGTACCCAAAACTTCACTAAATACAAAATCCTGGGGAAGACAAATGTTCCATAAAACGACCTAATAGGCAAACTTGTCCGACTTCTTTTTCTGCGAGCTAATTGACTTCCTGCAGCATCAAATCACTGATGCATTTGATCAAAATGATCTAATTATCAATTGACATTAACTGAGGAGTACAGGATCATTTCCCATTGGATCATGGATTTTTACAACTCGATAGAGATATACTCGAAGCACAACAATGATATTATTTGAGAAGAATTAATTTAATTTGTTTTAAACAATCCATGAAAGCAATATTTACAACCTTATCGGCGATCATTTTGTCTTTAAATTTAAGCGCCCAATCAACAGAAAATCAGCACTTGCTGTTTAAAGGCGTACCAATCGATGGTACGATGAATGAATATGTTGCCAAAATGAAGTTGAATGGGTTTGTGGTGATGGACTCTGAACCCGGCACGTATGTTTTACAAGGCGATTTTGCAGGCTATAAAGATTGTTTTGTTGGGGTTGTCACGATGAAACAGAAAGATCTCGTAAGTAGAATCAAAGTTCTGTTCCCTGAACGAGACGATTGGGCCTCGCTATATGGCAACTACGTCAACCTGAAAGAAATGCTTATCCAAAAGTATGGGCAACCAACAGAAGTGGTGGAAGTGTTTCCTTCATATCCATCCGTGACAAATGATGGCTTGAAATATACTTATGCTCAAGTTGGAGAATGCAATTACAAAACGGTATTTGATACACCCAAGGGCCAGGTTAGTTTGTACATCGACAACACCGACTCAAAGTGCTTTGTTGGCCTATCTTACACAGACAAAATCAACGGTGAGATCATGAAAGCCAAGGCCATTGATGATTTGTAAAAGTTTCGATTTCCAAACACAGTGAATCTTTTTCCCATTGGAACATCACCCCTCTCCCTCCCCCCACAAAAATCCACCCAATATATGATAAATTCGTAGGATGAGATCAATCCTTACCATCATCCTGCTTTTTGCATCAAAAGCCCTTTGCGCACAGTCTTTCCCGTTTTTCGCATTGGCCAACGGCGGCACTGTAATGAGCGATAAACCCGGTGTTCTCACCCTTACAGATTCTTCAGTTTCCGTAAGCGTTGATGGCTCATCCGATAAACCCATCGTTTGGAAGGTGTTCTCTCGCGAAGGTGCAGTCTACAAATACAATGGCGGCGAATTCAAAGTATCCAAGGAATCAGGCAAACTAAACGGACAAAAATTCAATACCCTGATTTATCAAACCATGTCCAATGGCTTGGGAGGCACACTCACACTGAAATACGTATGCTTCAGCAGCATCAAAAAAGAATAAAGTTTACCCGAATGAAGATTCATCATCTGTTCAGCATACTTTTAATCTTTATTTGGCAACCAACATATGCCCAACTATTTCCGTGACTTTTGGTATGAATTCTGAAAAATGAATGGCTTCAAATTGAGCGGAGTTTACTATAGAAGAAACTGAAAATACACTCACGGCGTCATGGGCATCTTTTGTCACCGCCCCGATCGTTTCCATTTCTTTGGTGTCGGTGCGATCATCCGTTGTCTTGGGATTGGGGGCATGGATTTTATTGGAAACCTGCTTTCCGACAGATCTCCATTGGATACTCAAACCGCGGTGGTGATATCGCTGTGAAACCGAGCAAGACGTCAGGAGCAAACCCACTGCTAACCCCATAACCAAATGTAACCTATTCATTTTTTTCATGCCAATTTAAAATATCATTCCAATTTGATATCCAAAGTAACTAACAAAATCAGACTTATATGGGTTGGTCCTGTTTGTATACCAATTCATCGCTACTTCAGGGCTGAAAAAGAAATTCCCTTTTTGCTTTCTAAATCCGAGTGGCAAATAAAGTCTATTTTCCATTTCTCCGTCGAACAGATACTTAGTACTAGCCGGACTCCTCGCAAACAATAAACCTGTATACAAATCCATTTTGGACGATATTGAATTATTGTGAAAGGCATATTTAAATCCGCCATAATACCCCACCAATCCGCCACCTAGTTCAAGCGTTAATTTATTGTCGATAACACATCCTGCACCCAAAGACGCAAACCAAGCTGGGCCTAATAGTTGAACGCCAACGAAGTAATTTACTTTCTTTAAATCTTCAGATTTTTCGACAATTTGAGCAATTGCTGAAACTGATTTAAAGCAGATTAAGAAAAGGATAACTATACTTTTTTTCATAATTTCAAATAAATATCTGATTCACGAATCAAATATTTGGATAATTACGGAAAATCGCAAAAGCGAAAAATTAATTTTACGGAAATCCACAAAAACCAGATAGACGCAACACCAGTATAGCCATTCAGCGGCGCCTACCAAGAGTTTCTAAACAGTTAGAAACTCTTTTCGCAACAGGATTGAATCATTTGGGATGGACCAACCCCATCAAAACAGTTCCCTCGGATCCAAGGAAATCAGCTGTTGCCAGGAGAGGCTCTGATTGCTCAATTGATAGACCTTGTGCGGTTTGAACTGCTTTTGAAATTGGCCGATGCCAGAGACTTTATCGTTCGATAGTTTTACCTCCAAGGCGATGTATTTTGAGCCAAGTTGCAATACAAAATCCACTTCGGCGTTGGATTCATTCCAGTAATACAGCTTGAGGTCATCGTTTTGATGCGCAATCAAATGTGCCCCCACCGCGGATTCCACCAACCTACCCCATCGCTTTTTGTTTTCTTGCGATTGAGTAAAATTTTCATCGGACAAAGCACCCATCAACGCATTGTTCATGACCTGCCCTTTTGGACTGCTACTTCGTTTGCGCGCATGGTCTACCGCAAATTTCTGAAGTCCCATCAACAGCCCCGCTTGCTCCAGCAAATCCAAGTAATGCGCCAAGGTGGTGGTATTTTTGGCCTCTTGTAACTGTCCCATCATTTTGGTGTACGAAAGGATTTGACCTGAATACATCGATCCCAATTCAAACAACCTTCGCAAAATTGCGGGCTTTTCGATGTTGCGCATCAGCAAGACATCTTTATTGATGACCGTTTCGATGAGCGATTGTTTCACGTACGATGTCCATCGTGGTTCGTCGATTATCATCGACATCGCGCCAGGATAGGCCCCAAAATACACGTATTGTTCGGGGGTGATATCGAAGGCCGATTGCAGCTCATTGAACGTCCAATGGTTTAAATTCCATTGCTCAAATCTACCGGCCAAGGACTCCGACAATCCCTTTTGCATGAGCCAATTTGAAGACCCCAGGAGGATGCATTGGATTTTTGGTGCATCACCAAATCGCTGGGTATCGAAAATCCGTTTGATGGTCTCGCTCCAGTTGGGAATTTTCTGAATTTCATCGATGGCCAAAATCACGGGCAATGCTTGTTGCTTTTGCACTAGGGCGGCGGCGTTGAATTGGTTTTCGATCCAAGCAGCATCGTTCTGTATACCATCGGCGATGGCGTAGATACCTTTCCAATGGGGTTGTTGAAACAGTTGCTTCACGAGGGTAGTCTTCCCTACCTGACGCGGACCAGAAATCACTTGAATGAGTTCTGTTTTCGCCAAAAAACGCTGCATCAAGTCGTGAAAAACGGGTCTTTTGAAGTCCATAATACAAAGATAATAAACAATTTGGGATTTTACTCAATCCATTGAGTAATTTCACTCAATCATCTGAGTAATTTCATTTATTCTTCGTAATAGTAGGAGTAATCGCTGCCCAACTCAAACAAAAATGCAATTCGAGAACTATTAAGCGACATGACAAAAAGGGGAGCTACGCTTGTGATTCACCGTTGACACGAGGACAAAGCGAGCAAATAGCTCTTCGCTGTACCATTTATACTTTTGGGTCAGTTTGATTACGTTTTTATGCGTTTCGTCCAAATAGGCGTAGCGTTTCATGGCTTCAAAATTCTTCCAAACACTTATTGTCGCTTGCTGAATAAAAGGCAATTCACCAATGCCAATTGCATATTCTAGCTCGTCGAATTTATACAACTCGTTGGCCGTGCGCCCTACTTTCGTCCAAAATTGCCACAATCTATTCCATTTGATTCGAGCCCTTGTAAGCGCAACGATCTTGCTCGTATCGTCCATAATCGCACCCTGTTGAAATGGGCTAATACCTGACCATTTGCCATGCGAGACAATGTTCTTTAAGTATAAGGTTTGTAACGATAGGCACTTTTTCTGGTATTTTAGAAAATACGGATTCGATGCATAGAAGTCATCGGCATGCTTTTGAGACTCCCAAACGAGCAACCAAGCGTAGGTGCTGAAACTTGGCATAAAATCAAAGCCCTTTCCTCCCCCAGAGCCCATCGACTTGAAAAATGTTAAGCCCGGAACTTGTTTCAATCTAAAAATAGCGAGCGGGACCTGCTTGAAAGCCCAAAAATTAGATAAAATCGACTTCAATTTAAAAATGGTAACGGTTGTAATTTGTTCTGTCATGGCTACTATTTTTTCCTAAGTGCAATGGTTTGGATACCCAAAGGAATCACACGCTCTAGAGCAAATAACGGCATGAGTAGTACTTTCCAAAAGACCAAATTCCAAAAGTGGCTCTCCATCGACCCACTCCAATCAATATTTTTCTTTTCTTGACGACCCAACCACCAGAGGGTAAAGGCCGACATGGTGCCAAATTTGTTATGCTTCACGATTTCCCAATCGTTTTCCGGGAAAATCATCCTCCAACTTTTGAAACTAAACAAACTAATATGTCGTGGCGAATGCCAACCCTGCCAAAATCTTCCTTGTAATTTTTGGATTACCCCTTGGTACATCGGAACCTCAATCAGAAGCACTCCATTGGGTTTCAACAGTTGACAACACTTTTCTATCGTTTGATGAATATCGTAATCATGCTCAAAATAGTGCCAAGCCGTGACGAGATCGAACTGTGTATTTAGTTCAATGTTCCGCCAATCACCTTGAAGGAGTGTGAGATTTTTATATTTTGTATCTTCCCAATTTGCAGGGGTAAAATCAACGCCTATGGTTTGAATGTTTGGATTTTCCGACAATTGGGCCAAAAAATCAGGCTTTCCACAGCCAATATCCAGCACATGCATTTCGGTTTGCTTATGCAGATGTTCCAACGCCAGTTTAACTCTGCGTTTATTCAATTTTTGATCATCCCAAACCACAAAATTGGCATATTTACCCCAAGCTTTTTCTCCCCTGTATGGCAAATAGGCATCGGTATAGTATTGGCTTAGTTGACTTTCCTGAACTGGATTTGTGAGAAAAATGGATTCGCAGTTGTGGCAACGATTAAATCTGAAGATTTCTCGTTTTTCAACGTGCATCATTCCAGTTGTTTCAATGTAGAAATCATGATTGTGGCTTTGACAAATGCTGCAAATTCGCTTGGGTATCATGGTATAGGGGGTATTGAGCAAACTGACTCCTCAAAAGTACCGTATTTAATCGATTTCAAGCCGAAAATGCAATCACAACAATTCATTGGCCAAATTCGCCAAATCACTGCGTTCGCCTTTTTCCAGAGTGATATGAGCATACAAAGGCTGACCCTTTAATCGATCAATCATGAACGACAACCCATTGGATTGCGAATCTAAATATGGCGTATCGATTTGATTAATGTCGCCCGTGAAAATAATCTTCGTCCCTTCCCCAGCCCGGGTAATAATCGTTTTAACTTCCAAGGGTGTCAGGTTTTGAGCCTCGTCTACAATAAAAATAATATTCGCCAAACTTCTGCCCCTGATATAAGCCAAAGGGGTCACCATGAGCTTTTCATTATCTACGAGTTCCTTGACTTTTTGATATTCTTTTGAATTTTCTGAGTATTGATTCTGAATCACTTTCAAATTATCCCAAAGCGGCTCCATGTAAGGGTTGATCTTCGCTTTAATATCGCCAGGAAGAAATCCGATATCCTTGTTATTCAATGGGACGATGGGTCTAGCGAGGTAAATCTGTCGAAAATTGCTCCTCTGCTCAAGTGCCGCCGCCAATGCAATCAACGTCTTTCCTGTACCTGCAACTCCTTGAATTGTCACCAATTTGATGTTGTTATTAAATAAGGCATGCATTGCAAAAGTTTGCTCGGCATTCCTGGGCTTGATACCATACGCATGTCGCTTTTCTACTCTTTCCAAATTTTTTGTTTCTGGATCAAAATAGGCCAAGGTACTACTGCGATGGTTTTTGATGATAAAATAATGGTTGTTATATGGCTCCGATTTCATCACCTCGGAATAGTGTACTGATTCCATTTGATGAATTTTATCGATCATTTCAGATTCTTCAAGATCGAGCTGAGCAATACCGCGATACAACCCCTCTAAATTTTGAATTTTCCCCGTTTCATAATCCTCCGACTGTAGGTTCAACGATCTCGCTTTGAGTCGCAGATTGACATCCTTAGTAACCAGAATCACGGGTCTGTCTGCGTACTCTTGTTTGATAAATAACGCGGCATTAAGAATTAAGTGATCTGCCTTTCTATCGCCAAATATCTTAACTGCATTTTGCTCCTCGGTGCCAGATTCCTGCATAACCACGGTAAAGCAACTGGGCTTTTCAGGCGATAATTGAATCCATTGATTCAGGGAGTTGCCCTCAGAAAGCTTGTCTACAAAACGAATAAATTGCCTGGCCTCAAAGTTAATCGTATCATTCCCTTTCTTGAAAGAATCGAGTTCTTCTAACACGCTAATGGGAATGGCGACATCATGTTCCTCAAATTGATTCACTGCTTGGTGATCGTGCAAGATAACGGAAGTATCCAATATGAAAATCTTCCGAATTTGAACCGGGTTTAACGCTTTCTTTTTCTTTGCCATCCGACGCAAGTAAGAGCGCTTGTGTTAATTAAATATTAATTCCATGCAAAAACATACCCAAAAAATAAATGAAAATTCACAGCCCGCAGATTGTAAAAAAACAATGAAATGGAAATTTTGAAAAGCGAATCAAACGTCGTTGTGTATGTTAAACTTAAAAAGTCTACTCCCTGGAATTAATCTATCGAAAAGAGAAAAGTGGCTGTTAACCATTCTATTCCCGATTCCAGGATGGACCATATTTGTCGCATTTTTTGCGTTTTACAAAGTGATAAAACACAAAATTGGTCGTTGATTCTGTAAATGAAATCTTGTTTCTAGAGGATGCGGCAGAATTCAATTACCCAAATAATCAGGTAAAAGAGGTTTTAGATCAACATTGTAAGTTATTGAATTGCTATAAGTTCAAGAATCACTTCTCACTATACGAGTACGAGGTGTTATCTACGATCGGCCTCGCCGCAAACCCCCAACATTTGGCATCCCCTGCAGAATTATCAGTCCTTGCGAATCGGAGCCAACAGTAAATAGAAAATAAAGGCTCCCCAAGAGATGAAAAGCACGGCTAAAATCCATGCCATTTTCTCCCGGCCGGAGGTTTTTACTGACATAGAAATAATGATCAATGGCAAAAGCCATACGAATGCGCAAATTGCCAAAAAGAGTAATTCCATAAACAAATATATCACCAAATTAGTCTTACTGGAAAAAGCGAGGGAATTACGGAAAATCGCAAAAAACAATTTTGATAATTAAGGATTATCGCAAAAAACAATATGATTGGTCCAGTGTCTCTTGTCTAATATTGTACATGCTCAAAAAACAGCTTGTCAGGCTCACTTTTTTCATAGTCATTGGTTTGATTTTCGGCGGTTGTACGATCAATCGCAGGTACCACAACAGTGGATTCAATACTAACTGGTCATTCCATTGGGATAAATCACAAACAGTCAATGAAAAAGAGAGAGTCGGAGATAAAACCACAAAAAATCATTCCAAATTAACCATCGCATCAAATTCAATAAAAACTATACCACAAAAACAAAGCAATCTTGAAACTGATACAACAACTCCAAAATCTGATAGCCTCATCACTTTAGCCAAACCCGTTAAAAAAGACAGTATTCCACCTGCCGTAAAGACGGCCACACGTAAAATCCATATCACCAATGCATTAATGGTTGCGGATATACTTTCCGTCCAACAGGTAATACAACATTATCGGTACAGCGATGCATACGGTCCCATTATTTATGTTTTACTTATCGCTCCTGCAATCATGATAGTATTGTTACTTCGCAGAATAAATTTGGCGTCAAAACGCAATCGCTTAATGCTTGGAGCCAATATCAATAGTAAAGAAGCGATTTACAAAGTCCTTAATGCTCAAAGAACATCAATAATGGGATTGATTTTTTCCCCTTTCGCATTTTTAACACCCATTTTATTACCATTGACATTGTATTATTTCAATAAGGCTGAACGTGCCGAACCCAACAACCAGTATATCAAAAAAATACGAACCCGAAATGGATGGGTGCGTTTTTTGAGCTTAGCAATTTCACTATCAACAGTTCTCTTTGTGAGTTTGTTATAAATAGAGATAGATAGAAAAACAACACACATAGCAGCCTAGATTGCAGAAATCATAGCGAGAGCTTGTTTTCGACTAACTTTGATGCATGGAATTGTCTGAGATTATAGAGTTCAAGTCATCACCGAGAATTCGAGAGAAGCTTGCCGACATTGGTTTCACTAAGACATTCTCAGAAGGGGAAATCATTGTAAACGAAAACGCATATGTGAGAGCCATCCCCATCGTAACGAATGGCAGTATCAAGGTCATGCGGACAGATGAGGATGGTCGCGAAATCTTATTGTACTATATCAAGGCCGGAGAAAGCTGCATCATGTCGTTTTTGGGTGGTTTGCATCAAGACACCAGCAAGGTGAACGCCATAGCGGAGGAAACAACGGAAATATTATTTATACCCATCGACAAGGTCGGTTTACTGATCAAAGAATTTCCCGAATGGCTGGATTATATTTTTCGATTATACCATCAACGATTCGAAGAACTATTGGAGGTGGTAAATGCCATTGCGTTTAAAAAACTCGACGAACGATTGCTTGATTTGATGAAAAAGAAGTGTGCGATTACCCAAGCCAAAACATTACATATAACTCACGAACAGCTGGCAAATGAACTCGGCACTGCCCGGGTTGTGGTTTCCCGTTTGATGAAACAGATGGAAGTTGAGGGTTTGGTGACACTGGGAAGAAACAAAATCACCCTTGTGTAACAAATGTGGCTGTGGCGCACAAAAATGAGTGTCATCTTTGCAATATCAAAGACAAAATAACATGATGAACACACTAAAAAATCTATTTGGCATGGGCCCAACTGTTGACTTTTCTGAATTAATCAAACAAGGAGCAATCGTATTAGATGTTCGCAGCAAAGGCGAATATCAGGGCGGTCACATTAAAGGTTCAATTAATATTCCAGTTGACGTACTAAGCAGCAATTTGGGTAAGTTAAAAAAAGACAAAACCATTATCACCTGTTGTGCAAGTGGGATGCGCAGTGCATCGGCCAAGAGCATTTTGCAATCAAATGGATTTGCGAATGTTCATAACGGCGGCGGCTGGATGAGCCTGCAGGACAAAATCTAATTTTAGCTTGGGCGGAAATCAATAAATTGATTTACTATTTCTCGTTAATTTTCTTCATTACACTATGGAATACTTGATTTCCTTTTTAAGTTTGATTAAAATTACAGTTTGCCCGTCATTTTCATTATCATATCTATTGTAATACTTGCAATTGCATGTTTTGGATGGTTCCAACAAAAAGAGGCCAACAACCTCTTGAATTTAACTACCCATAAAGATCGTGGCAACCCATCAGAATTAGCACTCGTAAAGGCCTTGTTGAAAAAGGGTATTCACCCCGATGCCATTTTCCATGATATTTACTTGCAAAAACGAAATGGCACCTATAGCCAAATAGACGTAGTCGTTGCTACCGCAGTTGGGCTTATCGTAATTGAGGTTAAAGATTACAGCGGCTGGATTTTTGGTAGCGGAGATAATCAAAATTGGACACAAGTACTGGCGTATGGACGAGAAAAATACCGGATGTACAACCCGGTTATTCAGAATCGAAGACATATTGAAGCGCTGAGAAAGTTATCACCTCAATTCGCTACTATTCCAATGTTTAACGTTGTTGTTTTTTACGGCGAATGTGAAATAAAAGAACTCAGCAATTTACCACGGGAAGCCAGGGTTATTTATTCGAATCAGATTAATGAAGTTATTGACCACATTACTCAAAACTATCCCAAAGCGCAGTATAGCAATAAGAGGGAAATCGTAGCAGAGTTATCAAAAGCTAAAATGAATGGTGACATCGCAGAAGTTAAAGAAAGCCATGTAGGAAATGTTACCGCATATGTTGGAAACAAGAACAGTCGGATCACCCCTCAATATGACATCAACCCAATACCACGTTCAGTTCGCAAGACACTGCGATGGTTACGGAATTTGCGATAACACCCGATCCAGTGCAGATGCCAAATCGTGATCTTTTTGGGTAACCACATTGCCTTTATCGTGGGTACACAGCGACACCATCACTCGGTTATAAACGTTAGTCCATTCTGGGTGATGGTCCAATTCGCTAATTACTTTACTGGCGCGAACCATGAAATCAATAGCCTCTTCAAAGGTTTTGAATTCGAAGGTTTTGGTAAGTTTGTTGTCTGAAAGAACCCATGATTGCATAGAAATCAAAGATACTGTAACATCTAAATTAACCAACATTCCGTTGATGTAAGAAATTCGATTGGAGTTGTGTAAATTGCCAAAACATGGCGGCAGAACTACTAGATAGAATCAACAACTCAGAGAAATCACTGGGATTCCTTTTCACCAAGCGCGATAATACCCACCTTCTAGAGCTGTGTGACTATATCGATTCCAACGATATGGATCAGTTGCGAAAAGCCGAGATTCTTGACATCGACAGTCGATGCGCTGAAGACAGCGAAGTAATCATCAACAACAAAAGACTCGTTTACCAAGCCATCAAAAGTTGGGTAAAGCACAATGGCGCCTTATTTCTTCCGATGACAAGGTTGGGGATTGTGAAAGAGTTGCTCAGCATCGACAATGCCTATGAATTAAGCGATAAAACAACAAACCACGAAATCGTTCAAGTCCAAGCGCAGGCCCTCATGAAAGATGGCGATTTGGATGCCCAAGACCTTCAAACCATCACCCTAACCATTACCCATTTATTGATTGCACCGCAAGAAATGCAACCCTATTGGGCGAGCGCGGCCGGCCCTCATTATAACGATTGGGTCAATAACATCGATAAGCAGGAAGTCACATTAGACCAAGCGCAAAAAGTTTCGCGTTACGGGATGTTGCTGGCACTTTGCATGCTCGATACCGACACCGGCAACGTAGAACATTTCTATAAAACCGTAAATCAACGACTACAGCGCAAGGGCGAAGACCTCAACCCGTTTTACCTTTGGCTGGGATTTAAGTCGTTCACGGGCCGACCCATTTATTGGTGGGTTGACTGCAAAATCGGCAAGGAAAAGGCCTCGGGCACCGACTTTAATTATTGCAGGTTATACATTTTTGGCGGTTTCATCATCACCAACAGTCACGGCTCAGCACCCTTGATTCAACCCGACGAAATCAAAGACCTCAAACCTGGCCTGGATGCAGTAAAAGACGAGCGATACATCAGCTTCAAAATCAAAGGCGAACGTCAGCCCTACCAAATCGCTAGCATCGAAAACAAAGAAGACTACGATTTTCTATACAGTTTTTTATCGGGCATCCCCATCCCCGGAACCACTGAATTGGACCGAATGATTGTGGCAGACGATGCGTTAACGGACGATCCGAGCAGCGGCGACTTCCCCAACCCGGACATGTCGGCTAGCAACGAGTCATCCAACACCCCACCGCCTAAACCGGCTTCTTCGGAAAACGCTGGCAATTCCGGATCAAAAACAACCAAGAAAAACGCCGATGAATCCGATCCCTTTAAAGCCTTGGAAGAATTGGTGGGCATCGCCGAGGTCAAGGAGCAAATCCGAAGCCTAACCAACCTAATCAAGGTACAACAGATGCGCAAAAAGCAAGGAATGCAAACGGTACAAGTGTCGCTTCACAGCGTATTCACTGGGGCCCCGGGAACTGGAAAAACCACCGTTGCACGTTTGTATGCTGGTATCTTAAAAGATCTTGGTATCCTCAAAAAAGGTCATTTGGTGGAGGTGGATCGAACCGAACTGGTCGCCGGATATCTCGGTCAGACCGCCATGAAAACCGAAGGCATCATCAACAAAGCGATGGACGGGGTGCTTTTCATCGACGAGGCCTATAGTTTAGCCCCACAGAACAGCGAGGATAGTTACGGTGAGGAGGCAATCAACGTTTTACTAAAGCGCATGGAGGACGACCGCGACCGGTTTGTGGTGATTGTGGCTGGATACAGGGAGGAGATGCACGAGTTCATCGACTCAAACCCTGGATTAAGTAGTCGTTTCGCCAGGTACATCGAATTCCCCAATTACAGCGATGCGGATTTATTGGAGATTTTCAAGCGCATTTGTGCCAAAAACGAATACTATTTGGGCGATGGCATGGACGATGCCTTACGTCAGAACTTCGCTTTGGTGTTATCCAGCGCCGACAGGAAATTTGGCAATGCCCGATACGCCAGAAACCTGTTCGAGAAGTTATTGGAGATTCAGAGTAACCGCGTGGCCACGATGAAAAACCCTAACAGCACCGACATTTCCACATTAGAGGCTCAGGATTTGGCTTTGTATCAGCCTTAATTTAATGCAGGAGAAGACAAACTCGTAAACAACCCATTGATATCGGATTGTGTAAAGTACTGTTTGTAGTAACTCATATGTAGCTGCAAATTCTC
Source organism: Bacteroidota bacterium (assembly GCA_041178665.1). Classification (GTDB taxonomy): domain Bacteria; phylum Bacteroidota; class Bacteroidia; order NS11-12g; family UBA955; genus UBA955. The sequence goes on along the minus strand of JBEGUW010000136.1, from coordinate 3,385 downwards.
ATCATCATAGGTGACATGAATTTGAATTGGTGCAATCCCTGAAAACAAGGCAGTTGACCAAACGGATTCGCATGTAAAGCCCGAGATATGATAATTTTCTACCTTGCATTTTCCCAAGAATGAAATTATAACACTCACCGGAAAACAATCCCGTTTGGAAGATCGTTTCACTAATTGAACAAAGACAAAGTTGCGAATTTTGGATACTAATTTACTACCTAACCACCACGAATCTGCATTCCTTAAAACCACCTTGTTTTTGATTTTATAACGGATATCTTCAGATAATTGATTTACACCTTCATCACCATTGAGATCAAACCACAATGGAAGGGATAAATTGCCATCCATTTCTATTGTATTATCATATTTCCTCAAATCTACTGGCAACATAAATCTTACAGTATCGTTGGGATGCAAGGTTCTCAACCATTGAGAGATTTTCAACATCAAAATGGGTAGCAATTTGTCGATCCCCTCTTCATGTAACACATATCCTAATCGTATTTGTTTATAATCCCAAGCAGCATGATTGGGGACGAGTGCTGTTTTAATGGTCGATTTTCGATTAAAATATTGATTTATTGGGGGGATGAAAAAACTTGGCTTTATCCGAAATTTGTTAGCAATCTGCCTTTCGGTGCAATGATTCAAATTACTATTAGGTGAGATATCCTTGAGCGATAAATTCACATTCGCGCCGAAGCTCATTTTCATTAGATCAAAAAACCGATCAATCAACCTTTGAATTCCTACCCCATCGGTTATTGCGTGAGAAGCTTGAAAAATCAAAGCATCTTGAAAAACCCATAAACGAACATTAGACTCGTAAGAATCTAGGGACGTTAAGTATGGCACTTCCCCCAAATCTATATGTCGATGCTCTAATTTTATTGGAGCAAGCCAACCTTCTTCATTTTCTACCCAGATATTATCGCGGAGAACCAAACGAAAATTAGGATGGTAACGCGTAGCAAAATCCCAAGCTCCACGTATTGTCGATAACATTGAATCTTGATCAGAAAACGAGCCCCTTAATACACGTAGAATAGAGAACGGACCCAATGACTTCTCAATCATTAGATATAATGATTCTATGGGTGTGATACTTCTTGACATCATCTTTTTTCTAAACTAATTCGGACTTTTTTCAATTTGCGAGGAACAAAGTAAACGTTCAATGAACGAACGTTAAAATCTCTACGAAATAACCCTCATTATTTTTTTAAAAAGTTGCGATAATCCGTAGTAAATGAAATTAAATTTACGGAAAATCGCAAGTCCGTTTTTCGACTCAATAATATCCATTAGATTTGGAATCATGCCCAATATACTCATTACCGGCGCTTCTGGATTCTTGGGCGGTCGCACCGCATCATATTTTGCACAAATACCACAATTTAAAGTTAGAGCAACTTCGCGCAGCAACAAAAAAGCAGATGCTTTAACTGATTTGGGTTGTGACTTTATGCAGGGCGACCTCATCGATTCTAAGTTTGTCGCAAAATTGGTTGAGGGGATTGATATCGTTGTCCACTGTGCGGCACTTTCTTCGCCCTACGGCATTCGCTCAGACTTTCATAGCGCCAATATTATTGCAACGGAAAACTTGCTAATTGCCGCGAAGTTGGTAGGAGTAAAAAAAATTATTTTCATTTCCTCGCCCACAATTTATGTAGATCTTAAACCTAAGTTTAACATCAAAGAAACTGACCCTTTACCCAAGAAATCAGTCAATTTATATGCAGAAACCAAACTCAAAGCGGAGCAATTCGTATTATCACACAACGGGAAGGGAATTCAAACTCTCGCTTTACGTCCACGAGCAATCATTGGTGCAGAAGACACCGTAATTTTTCCTCGTATTCTGAATGCTTACGACCAAGGGAAACTTAAAATTGTTGGTCGGGGCGATAATATTTGCGACCTTACCTGTGTTCGGAATGTGATTGAAGCCATCCATTGCTCAATGCAAGCGCCTATTGATGCCTACGGCGAAGCCTACAATATCACAAATGGAGAGCCAGTAAACTTTTGGGGATCATTAAACTATGCGCTGGAATCGCTAGGATACCAACCGGTGCAAAAAAAGGTGTCCAAGAAAGTCGCACTCACCGCTGCAACAGTAGTGGAATCGTACTATAAAATATTCAAGCCAACCATTGAGCCCGCACTCACGGCTTATGGAATTGCAGTATTGGCAGATCACTTTACGATGGACATATCTAAAGCAAAGACGTTGCTAAACTATCAACCTGTCATGACAACGCAAGAAGGCATTGATGAATTCATTCAATGGTATAAAAGCAATGAGAGTTAGATTTTTCAAAAGTGGCTATTGCACTTCACATAGCAAAGTTATAGACCGAAGGACGAGCTTCACGGAAATCCCATTTGCCGCCATTTGGGCCTTAATAGATTTGCCATCGGGTGGCTATGCAATGGTAGACACTGGCTATTCCAAGCATTTTATAACAGCAACTCAACCCTTTCCAGATCGGTTTTATCGATGGATTACTCCCATCTTTTTAAAAGTCGAGGAAACACCTTTAGCCATCCTAAAAAAAGAAGGTATATCACCAGATGAAATCTCTTGGATAATAATTTCCCATTTCCACGGGGATCATATTGCCGCAATTAAAGATTTCCCCTCAGCAAAATTCCTTTGCAGTTCAAGCGCATTGGAAGAAGTCAAAAAGCTCCGTGGTATTTCCGCAGTTAGAAAAGGCATTTTACATGGTCTCTTCCCAGACGATTTTCATAGCCGGGTTCATACGTTTGAAGCCATGGCAGAACTACATTGGGTTGATCAGTTTGGTTTGCAACGATTCTCACTATCGATGATACCAGACATTTCCTGGGTATCACTACCAGGCCACGCCAGAGGAATGATGGGATTTGAATTTTCCAAAAATGGCAAGCCCCTATTATATGCAACCGATGCAGCGTGGAGTTATAAAGCGTTTCAAGACCATGTCTTGCCGTTACCAATAGTGAAGATATTCATCGACTCCATGTCAAGTATGAAAACCACCTGGAATGCACTGCATGATTGGCAAAAAGCGAATCCAACGGGTGAGATATATTTCACCCATTGCCCCAAAACACTAGAACTGTTGAACACATGAATAAAATCAATGTACTAAAGCAATTCTTGCGTTTAAAGCTCCGATCTAAATTTAGCCATCGCAAACAACTAGAGGAATACCAAGAAGCGAAATGGGCAGAATTTGTACAATCCACCTTGAGCGATTCCTCATTTTATCGACCCTACATCAAAAACAATCGCATCGATAGAAAAGCATTACCTATAATCGACAAAGCGGTTTTCATGGAAGAATTTAATGCCATCAATACGGTTGGAATTGATCGTGATACAGCAATG
>JBEGUW010000135.1:0-6685 GCA_041178665.1 Bacteroidota bacterium | reverse complement strand
GTGAGAGGATTCTGTGCATTGGGGTTGATTGTTCAATGCCGGTTTTAACTGATCGCGCAATTCCTTGTTTTCAATTACAAATACATGGAATGGTTGGATTCCCAGAGAAGTAGGAGTAAGTCTAATAGATTCAAGGATATCATTCAAAGATGATTCTGGAATTGATTCTCCGTTGTATCGTTTTGTGGCATAGCGCCAGTTGAGGTGTTGATTGATCGACATTACTGCAAATTTACTACAGGGCAGAGGAAATTCTGTTGGATTTTGAAGGGTTTAATTTGCGAGTTTTGTCATTGATTTTCAATCGAATAGTTTGTTGAAGATCTTTTCAGTGGAAAAATCCTATTTATTTGAGATGTATTGCTTTGAAATTTCAATAATTGTGCTAATTTTGCAGTCCCGTTAACAAAAACAGGAATGGGAGTTTAGCTCAGCTGGTTCAGAGCATCTGCCTTACAAGCAGAGGGTCGGGGGTTCGAACCCCTCAACTCCCACAAAAAGCCCCTCGTTTCAAACGAGGGGCTTTTTTTATGCATTCATAGCACATGGAGCAAATGCTCAAATGTTCAATCCCATTCAATTGCGTTAATCCGTAAAACCAACTACTCCAATTTGCGGTTTTCCGTAATGTTATTCTTAAATAGAGATTAAGTTCGTTCAATGAGAACGAAAATAATTCTGATCGCCTTGTTTGCAATAACTAACACCAGCAGCGCTCAAACGATTCTTGGTATTGCTCCACGTTATAATTACTTGGATTTTAGTGCGAATACCTCTGATGTTGTGATAAGGACAGGTCAATTAGAGCGTTTTTATATCATTATTGATGATTCAATTAAACTTAAAGTTGTAGGACGTCCGTCATGGGGCAGATGCATGATTAACAATGTACCTAAGGGTAGCCACACCTTTGAAGTGGTTCGATATCAGGGGTGGTCAGATAGGGAGATTTACAAACATGATTTTACTATTCTTTCGACAGGAAATGGAGAGCGAATTATAGCGAAATTGCCTATGCCGTGGCAAAACTCAAATAATAATGAACTGCAACTAGTTTTAGTCGCTTTAGCAGGCTTAGGCTATTTGATGAAATTGGTTTTTTTATAAATTACGCCACTTTTGAGCCCAATTTGTGTAACTGTCCATAATGGCTCATTAGTGCATCAAAGAATGTACGGTGGGATTTGTACGGAAGGTTGAATTCTGCACAGGTTTGTCTTACAATCTTGGAAATTTCTGGATAGTGGACATGACAAACCGTTGGGAAAAGATGGTGTTCAATTTGATAATTTAACCCGCCAAAACACCAGGTAATGAAAGGGCTGTTTTCGGCGAAGTTGGCAGTGGTTATTACCTGATGGACAGCCCAGCTGTTTTCCATGTTACCGTCGTTGTCTGTCGATACGAAATATTGCATATCGTCGCCTACGTGTGCGGGCTGTGTCGCCAAAGCAAGTATAATCCCACTGATAAAATGGTGCATGAAAAACCCTGCCAGTGTATGTCCATAGCCAAAGTGCGATGCACAAATTGGAAGCATCAAGGTAGTTGGCCAATACAATACTTTAATTACAATAATTTCAAGAAGTGCTTTTCGGTTACTCCGGCCCATTCGCTCGTACAAATTTTGTTTGCTAAAGCGGGAATACTGGTCAAAATCTTTGCTCACGATCCAAACAAAGGGGAAAATCATATACAAAATAGAAATGTAAAAAGCTTGGAATTTGTGAAATGCCTTATACGGGTGCTTTGGCGTAAATCGAATGATTGTTTTTCGAATGTCCTCGTCGTAGCCCACGATATTCGTATAAGTATGATGAAAAACGTTGTGCTGTATTTTCCAATTGACATTGTAAGCACCCACCAAATTGAGGGTTCCGCCCATCATATCGTTGACCCACTTCTTTGAGGAATAAGCGCCGTGATTCGCATCGTGCATAATAGTTAGCCCAATTCCAACCATCCCAAGACCCGCAATCGCCCACAGTCCATATTGCATGCCTACACTCGTTACGTCGCCAAAAATCAAATAGGAAAGGGGGATGAAGTAAAGCAATAGGATAAGCGCCGATTTGAATTTCATTGCGAAGTTCGCATGTCGACTCGTTTTACTTTCCTGGAAATAGTCGTTGACGCGCTTTGTGACTATTTTAAAAAATTCAGGATTCTGTTTTTGGTTGAAAACTACTTTGGGCTGTTCCATCTTTTGAATAGTATTCAAATTTATTGGTATTTAGCCTTATGCTATTACGGATTATCGCAAAACTGCTAGGTTGAGTTTAAGGTTTTTTGCAACTTCATTTTGTAGATTAAATGTTGGTTAGGGTTTCTTTAGTTTGGATAACTTCGCATTATGAGAGACGAATCAAAAGCCTTTTTAGAAAAGTATCTGAATAACGTTAGCCCAACGGGTTTTGAACACTCCGGCCAGTCAATTTGGTTGGATTATCTCAAGCCCTATATCCATGAAACAATCATTGATACTTATGGCACGGCAGTGGGTGTAATCAACCCAGGTCAGCCGTATAAAGTCGTTTTGGAGGCCCATGCCGATGAGATTTCTTGGTTCGTAAATTATATCACCGACGATGGATACATCTATGTCATCCGAAACGGTGGCTCTGACTTTCAAATTGCCCCTTCGATGCGATGCAACGTCCATTGCGAAGGCGGTGAAATCGTGAAAGGTGTCTTCGGTTGGCCCGCAATTCATGTCCGTACCGATAAAAACCCGGAAGCCAAGCAAGAAAATATCTTCATCGATCTTGGTTGTTCCACCAAAGCCGAAGTTGAAGCACTTGGCGTTCACGTAGGTGCTGTCGCTGTGTTTGAAGCCGATTGCTTTTGGTTGAACGAGAATTACTTGGTGGGTAGGGCGCTCGACAATCGCATGGGCGGTTTTATGATTGCTGAGGTAGCTAGAATTTTATCTGAAAAGGGCGATAAATTGCCATTTACATTATACTTAGTCAATAGCGTACAAGAAGAAATTGGATTGCGTGGGGCGGAGATGATTTCAAGACGACTTCAGCCAGATGTCGCTATCATTACCGATGTGACCCATGATACCCATTCGCCATTATACAACAAGAAGATTCAGGGCGATTGTAAGTGTGGAAAAGGGGCTGTGGTGACCTACGGGCCTGCAGTTCAGAACAACTTGCTACAACTGATTATTGGCGTGGCAAAAGACAATGAAATCGCAATTCAACGCAATGCGGTGAGTCGGAGCACTGGAACCGACACCGATTCTTTTGCATATTCAGGGATGGGCGTGGCGTCCGCGTTGATATCCCTGCCTTTGAAATATATGCATACCACTGTTGAAACCGTGCATCAATCGGACATTGAGAGCTGTATCCAGTTGATGTATCAGTCCGTTAAAACCTTGAAAGCGGGACAACAATTCAACTATCTATAAGCCATGCAGTTATTGACCATGAAGCGAGTCTCGGTTCCAAAAGGAAGCACCGCCTTTAAATTTTTGGCTTGGCCATGGTTGAAATTGATATCCTTATTGCCATTTTGGGCTTTATATGGCATTTCAAACGGTATGCGATTTTTGCTATATCATGTATTTGGATACCGAGTGAAAGTGGTTCGTGAGAATTTGAAAAATAGTTTCCCTCAGTTGTCTGACGCTGAACGAAAAATAATCGAAAGGAAATATTACAGCCATTTATCGGATTTATTCGTTGAAACCATTAAGGGTATGTCGATATCTGAGAAGCAGATGCGGGAAAGGATGTTAAATATCGACCAACATGAGTTCGATAATTTACATAAAGAAGGCAAAAGTGCGATCATCGTAATGAGTCATTGTGGCAACTGGGAATGGATCTGTTTGATGTCGCAAATCGTTTGCCCACAGCGGGTACAATGCTTGTATAAGACTTTGAGCAACCCGGGGTTCGACCGTTTGATGTTTTTGGTTCGATCCAAATTTGGCGCGAGTCCAATCCCAATGGAACAGACGCTAAGGGTTTTGGATGCAAATAAAGAAGTCGTGACGGTAAACGCATTTATCGGCGATCAAAATCCTAGTTCTGGAAAAGGCGCCGCATGGGTTGATTTCTTGGGTCAGGATACCGCATTTATGATGGGTGCTGAGAAAATCGCAAGGAAATTGGATTGGCCGGTTTATTACTTGAGTTCTTCCAAAGTTAAAAGAGGGTATTATCAAGCGCATACAGTTCCGATTTGCTTGGATCCAAAGTCGACCAAGGACGGAGAAATTACCCAACTGATTGCCAATCACACGGAAAAAGAAATCCTAAATCAACCCTATGTTTGGTTGTGGAGCCATCGCCGGTGGAAGCACAAGAGGGAAGTTTGATTTTATTAAATTACTTATGTAAGTGAGATTGTTTATTTCTCTCATTACAAATGATTTGATTTATTTCAAAAATGCATCAACGATGTCTTCTTTCATCACATTAACCTCTCCAAAAGCTGCGTTTTTGGGCTTGGATACGAACTTTCTTAAGGTAGCGATCACCGGCACCACATGTTGTGTTTTGGCTTTGGAATTTTTCGCAGCTTGTTGAGCGGCAAAGTCAATTACGGCCTGGGGAAATTCAGCGCCTTTTTTTCGTAAAATCACATGGGAACCAGCTACGTCCTTCGCGTGAAGCCAGAGATCATTCTTCTGACAAAGTTTGAGCATTTGGTCGTTGGCCTTGTTGTTCTTGCCAATCCAAATCGTAAAGCCTTGAAATTCAACAATTTTATAGGGTAGGGTGTCGGGTTGCTTGGCCTCCGGCTTGGCAATATTCGATTTTTGTAGCGGTTTTAATGATTTGAATTCTGTGGCGGCAAGTGCGGAAATTAATGATTGTTCCAGCTGCTGCAACGAATTCTCTGTTGTCCTCACCTGTTCTTGCAATTTAGAAATCTCAATGGATTCGTTTTTGGCCTTTCCGTAGTATTTCTTGGCATTTTCTGGTGCATTCAACTCGGGATTGAGCTTAATCCAAATGCGTTGATCGGTATAATAATCGGTAACAATCGCTTTGGTTAACCCTGGTTTAATTGAATGCGCATTCGTTAGGATCAAATCGCCCAATTCTTTGTTGCTTCTGCGTGTTGAGATGTCGGACAGTCGCTTATTCGCCTCCCCAAGAATCTTTCTGAGGTGCTTTACCTTCTTTTCTAAATTACTCGTTATGTTCTGCTTGGTCTGCTCGAAATAGTACTTCCTGATAAACTGCAATTGCGCATCAACCAAACCTGAAATAGAGAAGGGTGCATCACCAATGGCTTCGGAGTGTATTACACTTCCATCATTAAACACAATTTGTTGAACGCCCTCAAGTGGCTGAAAGTGACCATGATTTTCTGAGACGTCGGGATACTGAAATTCCCAATCGGACTTTTGCGATAGTCTGAATATTTGTAATGTTTCAGATGATTGGGGCTTTCTTAACAATACGTTGCCATATTTGCCAAATCCCTTGAACCAAAGCTCCATTCGGTTGCTAAAAATGATACAAATCCATCGATCTGATGGGTTGTTGACAATCTTAAAAATGGGTTGATTCTCGATTTCCTTGAATTGTACGATGCCTTTTCGGTAGTCGTTGCTATCAAAAACGCGGTCGCTGGTTAGAATCATCAAATGCCCATCTAGGAATTTGATCTCTAGTGTGATGTGAGCCTTGCTATCGCTTGCAAATCGCAGATATAATGTATCCTTGTCAAAACTCAGCCCGCCTTCAAAGCAGCCACCGTTCAGTGCATCGCGCAAATGGTCTGCCCATGCATTGTAAATCCAATTCGCGCTAAACATGGTGCGAATTTCGGTAATAATTATGACTTGGGTCGTAACAAAGTGACAGACGACGATAAAACGCGCTTGGACTGACGGTTTCCTTTGAATTCAACCACCACGGCATATACACCTTCGGGGCAAGGTTTACCTGCTGAATCGCCATTCCATCGCTGGGAAGTTTTGGTGCTTTCAAATACTATTTCACCCCAACGATTGATGATGTACACGGTAACTTCAGTGGCTCCATAAAGCTGACAATCCAATTCATCATTGATTCCATCGCCATTGGGCGAAAAAGCATTTGGAATAAACGCAAAAATGGTATCGTGGTAACAAATGTCTTCCCAAGCGGTGTCTTTGCAGCCGCCATCGTTCTCTATGGCAAGCATTACTCGATACGATGTTTGCAATCCATCGAAAGTATGAGTGGGGTTCGCGATTGGATCAAATAAACTCGACTTGCCATCGCCCCATTTCCAAATACCTCTCGTGCCGCCCATGCTTTGGTTGAAGAACGTCGCCGTTTGATCTAGCGGTGTCAGACATTCGGTATTGGTGCTCTTTTGTATCGTAAAGCCCGCTTGAATGGCTTGGTAACCCGGAATTTCGATGGTAGTATCCCCGAAACATCCCGTTTTACTGTCGGTAATCATCACCCGATAGCGATTGTCGGCCGGAGCAAATAAGGTGTCCTTTTTATAATTTGGATCATGTGTCCATTTGGTTTTGTAGGGGTTGCCATTGCCCAATTTTACGTGAGCCCAGCCATTCAGTCCACGACAAACCGTATCGCTTAAGGTAACAGTACTCCAAACCCTAGGATGTACATGAATTTTTGCGGTATCTGATGCGTTATCCGAGCAGCCATCGCTACCGGTAATAATCAAATTACCACTTTTGTTGCCAATGTAAAAC
>JBEGUW010000134.1:0-9482 GCA_041178665.1 Bacteroidota bacterium | reverse complement strand
ACAAAAACCCAGGAGACACGAATGTTCTTTTTTCCACAATGACCTAAGTCCGAGTATAGCGCTTCAGCTCCGGTAGTGCAAAGGAAAACGGCACCAAGTAAAACGAAGGCGTTGGGGCTGGATTTTAGGAAATACACAACATGAATTGGATTGAAGGCTGCCAAAACTTCTGGGTGTTTTACGATTTCGCCGAAGCCTAAAACCCCAAGCATCGAAAACCAAACCAACATGATTGGTCCAAAGAATTTTCCTACAGCATTGGTTCCTACGCGTTGAAATAGGAAAATGACACAAATAATGGCGATAATAATTGGAACCGTTTCGATTTGACTGAGGTCGTATTTATAACCATTCGCTGGGGTGATGTATTTTAGACCTTCCACAGCGGAGGCTACAGAAATAGGAGGGGTGATAATTCCGTCTGCCAAAAGCATCGCTCCGCCTACCACCGTTCCAACAACTAGGTACGGGAAACGACGTCGCAAAAGACTAAATAGAGAGAAAATTCCACCTTCTCCTTTGTTGTCGGCCTGAAGCGTTAAAATGACATATTTAATCGTCGTTTGTAATGTTAATGTCCAAAAAACAGCACTTAATCCTCCTAGAATTAATGTGTTGCTAATGGGTTTCTCTCCCATGATGGCACTCATTACATAAAGCGGGGAAGTCCCGATATCGCCAAAGATGATACCTAAGGTAATCAGAAGGCCAGCACCGGTGACCTTGTTAATAGATGAGTGACTCATTGTTTTAGTGGGGCGAATTTAATGTGTAAATGTACGCTGATGTAGAAATTCTATAAGTATGTGTTTTTTTTGTTCATAACTACGAAGTATGCCAATTCGCTGTAGCTGTGGATGTGGGCAACTAGGTGATATAAACATGCGGTAAATGTAGAATTGACAATTATTATTTAGGAACTTTGCACCATCCTTTTGAAAACATACTAAACACAATGGCGAAAAAATCTTCCAGTTCAGTTACAACCGAGTATTCGGTGAATCACAATGGTATCAGTACTTATTATGCAGACCTCGTTTTTGGTCCAACCGCGCAGTCCAACTATTTATCGGCTGAAGTCTGTTTGGCAATTCAAGAAGCGGCTAGCCATGGAAAGTCTATAAGTCCAGCAACAGCCGATGAGGTTGCTGCGGGAATGCAGGCTTGGGCATTGGAGTTGGGTGCAACGCATTATACCCATTGGTTTCAGCCATTGAGAGGTACTACGGCAGAGAAGCACGATAGCTTTTTTGAGCCTACCGGTGTGGATACAGGGATGGAGAAATTTGGAGGCAAAGCCTTGGCACAGCAGGAGCCCGATGCGAGTTCATTTCCAAGCGGTGGAATTCGCAACACCTTTGAGGCACGCGGTTACACAGCGTGGGATCCAAGTTCTCCAGCGTTTATCATGCCAAAAGCAGGTGCAAAGACTTTGTGTATTCCTACCGTATTCGTGAGTTACACCGGCGAAGCGTTGGATTATAAAGCACCCTTGCTTAAGTCCGTTGCCTTTTTGAAATCAGCATCTACCGATGTTTGTCATTATTTTGATAAAAACGTAAAAACTTGTTCTATCTCTTTGGGTATCGAACAGGAATATTTCTTGGTTGATGAACAGCAATTCAAGAGTCGTCCCGACTTGATGTTTGCCGGCCGTACTTTGATTGGAAATAGCCCAGCCAAAGGCCAACAGTTGGAAGATCACTATTTCGGAAGTATCCCAAATCGTGTGTTGGCGTTCATGGCGGATTTTGAAGAGCGTGCTCACTTGTTGGGAATTCCCATCAGAACCCGTCATAATGAAGTCGCACCAGCCCAGTTTGAGTGCGCGCCTCAATATGAGGATATGAATTTGGCTGTGGATCACAACTCATTGTTGATGGATTTGATGGAAAGTGTAGCCTCAGATCATCAATTAAGGGTATTGCTTCACGAGAAGCCCTATAAAGGAATTAACGGAAGTGGAAAGCATAATAACTGGAGTATCATTACCGATACTGGCGTGAATGTTCTTGCTCCGGGTAACAGTCCTGAAAGCAATTTGCAGTTTTTGACATTTTTTGTCAATACGATTAAGGCAGTTCACGATCACCGCGATTTGCTGCGTGCCAGTATCGCAACGGCTGCGAACGATCACCGCTTGGGTGCCAATGAAGCTCCTCCGGCTATCATGAGTGTGTTTGTTGGTCATACCTTGGAAAATGTATTGAATGATTTTGAGGCCAATGCAAAAACGGCTACAAAAGCTGGGGTAACGGCGACGATTAATGTTCCAAATATTCCTGAGATTTTGTTTGATAACACCGATAGAAATAGGACATCGCCATTTGCATTTACGGGGAATAAATTCGAGTTCCGCGCTGTGGGAAGTTCAGACAATTGCTCAAGTTCTATGGTGGTCTTGAATACAATCATGGCCAATCAGTTGAAGCAGTTTAAATCGGAAGTAGATGCGGTTTTGAAATCGAAAAAAGGCATGAAAGTGGAAGATGCGATCAAAGGCATTTTGCGTGGATACATCGCCGACAGTCGTAAGATTTTGTTTGGTGGAAACGGTTACGGAGAAGAGTGGAAGAAGGAGGCGAAGAAGCGCGGGTTGAGTAATGTTACCACCACTCCAGAGGCTTTGAAGGCTTATCTGACCCCTGCGTCTACATCGTTGTTTGTTGACAATGGCATTTTCTCTCACAGAGAATTGGAAGCGCGTACGGAAATTCGTTACGAGACTTATGTGCTTCGTTTGCAGATTGAAGGTCGTGTAATGAATGAATTGGTGAGCAGCTATGTAATTCCGGCGGCTGTGAATTATCAGAAGCGTTTGGCAGATAACGTAAATGCGTTGCAATCGATGGGATTGAAGAAAGATAGTCACAAGGCACAGACCGAGATCGTGGAATTCTTGGCCAAGCAAATCAATCGCGTATATGATTTGAATGAAAAGATGACAGCGGAGCGTGCGAAGGCGAATAATTTGGAGCATGCGGATCAGAAGGCTGCCGCTTATTGCAACAAGGTGAAACCTATGTTTGATGACATTCGTGAGTGTTGCGATGAAATCGAAAGGGTTTGCGATGATGCGGAATGGACTTTACCTAAGTATCGCGAATTGCTTTCTTTGAGCTAATTAGCAATAGATTTTAATGTGTGAACAAAATTGTAAAAACTCCCGCGAGGGAGTTTTTATTTTTGCAACATCGTTATGGAAAAAGTAGAGTGTTTAATTATTGGTAGCGGTCCTGCGGGATATACTGCGGCCATTTACGCGGCGCGTGCCGATATGAAGCCCGTTATGTATGAAGGTTTGCAGCCGGGTGGTCAGTTGACGATTACTACGGAGGTAGAAAATTATCCTGGGTTTCCTCATGGGGTACAGGGGCCTGAAATGATGGTAATGTTCAAAGAACAGGCAGTTCGTTTGGGTACTGATGTGCGATTTGGAATGGTTACGTCGGTTGAATTCAAGCAAGGCGGTCCTCAAAAAGTTGTAGTAGATGGAACCCACGAAATTGAAGCGCAAGCCGTGATTATTTCTACAGGTGCTAGCGCCAAATGGTTAGGTATTCCATCAGAGCAAAGATTGAATGGTTCAGGGGTGAGTGCATGTGCGGTTTGTGATGGTTTCTTTTACCGCGGTCAGGATGTGGCGATTGTGGGTGCTGGAGATACAGCCTGCGAAGAGGCATCGTACCTATCAAAGATTTGTAGTAAAGTTTATATGCTTGTTCGCAAAGAGGAGTTTAGGGCTTCTAAGGCGATGCAGCATCGCGTGTTGACAACTCCGAATATCGAGGTGTTGTTTAATACCGAAACCGATGAGATTTTGGGTGATATGGGTGTTGAGGCGGTGAGGGTGAAAAATAACCAAACCGGTGAATTGAGAGAGTTTCCAATCAAAGGGTTCTTTGTGGCTATCGGACACACGCCAAACACAGACATTTTCAAACCTTATATTAATATGGATGAACAGGGTTATATCATCACAACTCCGGGGACATCTTATACGAATGTTGAAGGTGTTTTCTGTTCAGGTGATGCCCAAGATAAGATTTATCGTCAGGCTGTTACGGCGGCGGGAAGTGGATGTATGGCTGCATTGGACGCCGAGCGGTGGTTGAGCGCCAAACATGCTGCACCACAATCCTAAATGGTGAAAAAAGTCAATACATATCTGGGATTTGTATTGCTGGGATTTGTCCAGTTTCTGGGAGGTCAGAATATTCATTCAGTATTAAAATCCGATGGGAATTTTGGGGCAGTGAATGCCAACGAACCCTCCATCGCGTTTTTCAAAAATCAATCTGATGTTGGGATTATCGGCGTTAACACGTCATGGGTGTTTCGTACCCACGATCCATTGATGAATTTATGGACCCCCGTGGTGGTCAATCCACCGCAAGGGTTTTATGGGGATCCTGTTTTTAAAATTTCCAATCAAGGCGTAGTTTATTTGGCTCATTTGGCGAAAAACAAGTCAGGTGTTTGGCCTAAGTTTTTTGATCGCATTGTGTTTGAACGAAGCGAGGATAGCGGCAAGACTTTTACCTCCACCGATGTGGGTTTTCACGAGGGTAAAATGCAGGATAAGCCTTGGTTTTCAATGGATGAATGGCAGGGCAGCAAAGGATATGGGAATGTCTATTTGAGTTGGACGGAGTTTGATGATTATGGTAGCAAAGAGTCCAAAGATTCTTCTCGAATTTGGTTTGCTCGTTCTGTTGATGGCGGTCGGGATTTCGAAACCCCAGTTGTGATTTCCGATGTTTCTGGCGATGCGCAAGATGATGATGGAACCGCGGAAGGTGCCAACGTTGCCATATCGCCCGATGGGGTTTTGCATGCCGTATGGTCTCGCAATGATACGATTTGGTATGATTGCAGTAGGGATTGCGGAAAAACGTGGGGCAATGATCAGTTTGTAGCCTGTCAAATCGGTGGTTGGAATCATTCAGGCGTTAGAGCAACGATGCGCGTGAATGGGATGCCGGTGATTCAAAGTGATGCCTATGGTAACATATATGTTGCTTATTCTGGCGATGCCTGTGAACATGGATTATCAACCCATTGGGAATGTATGCAGAGGAATGTGTTTTTGTCGGTCTTGCGCACGGGAAAATCAGAATTCAATGAGCCCATTGTATTGAATCGTCCGGCAAGTATGGAGAGTTTTTACGCCAAAGGGAGCGATGGTTTAAGTGGTGATATTGCAATACCCTTGTTCGAATTTACAGAGCAATATTCTCCCGCGATGGTGGTTAGCCCGAATGGAAAGCGATTGTTTGTTGCTTGGCAGGATCGACGTAGAAGTCAGACGGGTTGTTTTTTTGATGTCTATGGTGTTGAAATTGTTGGGAGTAAACGAGGGGATTTGAAATTGGGCGAAAATTTGCGGCTCTCTAGTAATGTGAGTATTGCGCCGGGGACTGAGGTTTTTATGGGCGATTATATTGCATTGGATTGGGCGGAATCGTTGCATTTGGCCTACACTGCGTTTAGCATCAAAGAGAAACATCCAATTATTTGTTTATCGAAATTCAAAGAAAGAAAAAGGTTGGGGTCGAGATTTTTGATCCAAGGAGAGTTGGGAATTACAACGCCAGCATTGGAAGTTGCGATTCAGCGTGATAAACAGCAAGCCTCTAGTACTTTGGATGCTTTGACGAATGAAACGACGAAGAAAATCGATGGTAGACAGATTGCATTGTGGGCAGCATGGCCTGAAGCGAAGAGTTTTACGGTGGAATTTAAGCTAGGAAAGCAGGTAATGTTTGAACATGTGTTTGAGAATGTGAAAGATGGACATGTGGATTTGTTGATTCCGGCGAGCAGATTTACCCCCGGCATGTACGAAATCGTACTTAGAAAGAAGGGTAAAATGGTAAAACAGCCCTTTTATTTCAATTAATTGCAGAAAGTGCAAGGAAATATGCACAGTCCTTTGCCTAAATACACTTGATATCATATTTTTGCCTTTCTTTAAAATAGCTATGGCAGTAATACAGAAGTTAAGAAATTCAGGAATGGTTGTGATTGTGGTTGTGGCCGCCCTGGTTTTATTTGTGATCGGTGATCTTTTAAACAGTCGTTATGGCTCAAATAACAATTCCGGAGATGAAGGAGTGATTGCCGAAATTGGCGGTAAGAAATTCAAAGAGAAAGAAGATATGGATCCTTTGGTCGATAAAATTTATCGTCAGAAGTTGGCAAGTGATCCAAAGATGGCCAAGAAGATGCAAACGGATGAAAAGTTTCGTTTGAAGACCGTTAAAGAAATTTACAAGAGTGCTTGGGATGATTTGATCAAAAACAATGTGTTGATGGCCGAAATCGAAAAGTCAGGTATCACTTTGTCTGATGCTGATATCAACGAAATGTTGGTGGGTAAACATCCAAGTGAGACAATGAGACAGATTCCTGATTTCCAAACTGATGGAAGTTTTGATGCCAAGAAGGTTGAAATGATCTTCAAGCAAGGAAAGGCGAATTCTGAATTGAAAGCAAACTTGTTGTCGTTGGTGGAAAGTGTTACCAACTACGAGAAAATCGAACGTTATGCGACTTACATTTCTTATGCAAACGTGAAGACGAAAGCCGAAAAGGAATTTGAATACATCGTGGCAAACCAAGGTGTAACGGGTAGTTTGATCAACTTCGTCCACAATACAGTTCCAGAGAAAGACATCAAAGCAACGGATGAAGATTTGCAAGACTATTTGAATCGTCATAAAGAGAAATATAAATTCACCCAAGAAGCACGTAACATTAAATATGTTGTTTGGGATGTCGTTCCAACCTCTGCGGATACAATGGAAGCTTATTCTCAAGCCATGCGCACTGCGGATGGAATGCGTAAGCAAACTGAGCCTGATACATTTGGTGCTTTGGGATTCTACAATATGACAGAATTGCCTGAGGATGCGCCTGAGCCTTTGAAGAGTATGGTTTGGCCAGCGCCAATCAACGCGGTTGTGGGTCCTATGTATAGTGAGGGCAATTTCTACATTTGGCAGAAAGTAGCGGAAGCGAAAGATACTGTTCCTACTGTTCGTGCATCGCACATCTTGATTCCTTCTTCAGGTTCTTTGCCTGATGGAACAGTGATAGTGGATTCTATCATGGCTGAGTCAAAAGCAAAAGAAGTATATGCTCAGATTATGGGTGGTGCTGATATTGCTGCATTGGCTCCTAAATTTTCAACAGATCAAGGTTCTGCCGAAAAAGGTGGCGATTTGGGTTGGGCTGCTGCGTCAAACTATGTGCCTCCATTTGCTGCATTCTGTAAGACTGCAACCAAAGGTCAAGTAGGTATTGTTAAAACCCAATTTGGTTTCCATATCATTAAAATGATGGAAGAGCCTCAAAGTAAGAAAATCAAATACACTCAATCTGTTATCGAATTGGGTGCAAGTCCAGGAACGGTAAGTTTGATCGATGAGAAGAGTCGTGCATTCCGTAATAAGGTAACTGCTGACGAAGGATCATTTGATAAAGCAGTCGAGAAGATGGCATTGGTTCCACGTGTGATGAAAGATGTTAAAACAGACAACTTGACAATCCCTGGTATTGATGTATCTGCAGATGTTAAAACGGTTATGTATTGGTTGTTTGATGACAAGCGCGAAAAAGGTGAAGTTTCCGATGTTTTCAGTTTTGCTAACCGTCACGTTGTTTTGATGTTGGAGAGCGCCAAACACATTGGTTATGCAAAGTTGGATGATGTTAGATCTGAAATCGAGCCGATGGTTCGCGAAGAGTTGAAAGGCAAAAAGATTGCAGAGAAGTTGATGAGTTTTGTTGATAAAGCAAAAACTCCTGCAGAATTGGCTCGTTTGGCTGGTGCTAATTTAATCCCAATTGAGAGTTTGAAAATGAGTCAAAATTTCATTCCACAAATTGCTGCAGAATTGAAAATTTTGGGTGCTATGTATGGTGTTGAAGTAAAGAAATTCTCGACACCCGTAATTGGCAAATCAAATACATGTATGATTTGGATTGATAAGCGTGACGATATTAAAGTGCCTAAGTCTGCTGGAGAAGCGCCAGATGCATTTGAAATGTATAATCGTCCTAACTATGTAATGAATACATTGCAAGAAGTATTAACCAAAAAAGCACACGTTCAAGATTACCGCTACAAGTACGAGTGGTTCTAATCTCGAAATAAGAATTTAATTCTGAAGGGGTCTTTCTTTATTGGGAGGCCCCTTTGTTTTTTTGTGAACGACCTTGCCATTCACCGCTTTGATTGCGTATTTTTGTAATTATGTCAGCAATAACCCACGAACAATCCTTAGAACAATTTCACGAACAATTGGCTTATGTCTTAGCAAATTATCATTCGCATGGTAAGAGCATTTCCAATTATAGCAATGTAGTGATTGGTGGATTGGGCGGAAGTGGTATTGGCGGACGTATTGCGCGTTTGGCCTTTTTACAGCAATCGCCAGTTCCAGTTGAAGTATTTAGTGAATACGGATTGCCAGCTTACGCTGATGAGAAAACATTGGTTATTCTTTGCAGCTATAGCGGAAATACAGAAGAGACGTTGTCCATGTTTGCCCAATCAAAGTCAAAGGGTTGCGATATGATTTGCGTTGCGGCAGCAGGTAAGTTAAAGGATTTGGCAGCGGAGCATGGTTTGGCGTATTATTCAGTGGCATTGGGATATCAGCCCCGAATGACCTTAGGATTTGGTTTGGGTACGTTGGTGATGATTATGGGTGAATTATTGGGTGGTGATAGTACTGCTTTGTTACAAGAAGTAGAACATATGTTCCAGCATTCTTCGGCCATTATCGAAAAAGCCCAAGTGATGTACGAAGTGTTTAAGCCTACCATCGCTAATAAATTTGTAGTTGTCTGCGATCTGCCTTATGAGGCCGTGGCCATCCGTTTCTGTCAGCAAATTCAAGAAAATGCCAAGGGTGAAGCCTTCGTCTCTGTTTTGCCAGAAGCCAATCACAATATGATTGAGAGCTATTATGGAAAACACGACACCAACTTTTTATTCTTAAACAGTGGTACAAATCCTCGTGTGAATGCTCGCTTTGAGTTTTTACATGGCCTGTTGAGCAATTTGGGTAATGTGATTTATCAATATCCAGTTGATGATGCAAGCATCAAAACGCAATTCGAAGTGATTCATGCGACGGATTGGGTGAGCGTTTGGGCATCGAATGATAAGGGGGCCGACAATATGCAGGTGGGGATCATTATGCAGTTGAAAGGTCACTTGGAAGGTTTGAAATAAATCCAATGAAAGTCACATTTCTAGGCACCGGAACCTCTCAGGGTGTACCCCCGATTGGATGTCGTTGCGAAGTGTGCAGCAGTCAAGATTTTAAAGATAAACGCCTTAGGGTATCCATTCATGTGGAGTGGGAAGGGGAGAGCATTGTAGTTGACAGTGGTCCGGATTTTCGCTATCAGATGATGCGTGCAGGAATTGAACAAATTGATGCATTGCTATTTACCCATGAGCATCG
>JBEGUW010000133.1:0-2760 GCA_041178665.1 Bacteroidota bacterium | reverse complement strand
CCGTTATTGATTCCTTGGTTCGATCTATTTTTCAGGATTTCAGCAACACACCAATTTTCAAATATTGATCCATAGAGTGGGTGCTTTTTTAGTCCTTCCTTGGACTTCAATTGCAGCAATGTGCATAGCAATCCGGTGTCATGAAAATATATCTTAGGGCTTTTGATGATACGCTTATTCATATTCTGATGCCATGGTTGAAGCAGGAATATGATATAGCTTGCCTCTAGGATTCCTATCCATGATTGAATCGTTTTGTTATCAACGCCGACTTGCTTAGCGAATTCATCACGATTCAATATTTGACCGGCATGACTTGCGCAGAGTTGAATCAGCTTAGTAAATGCCGGGAGATTAGAAATGTTTTTCAGTTGTCGGACATCACGCTGCACATAGGTTTGTATGTAACTCTGCATCCAACGGTTGGGCTGTAGTTTCTTAGCCCGAACTTCGGGATATCCGCCATTCAGAATATTTACCAGCACATCTGAGGAAGGTAGCTTAGCGGATTTGAGTTCGGCATAGCTTAAAGGAAGCAAGGTCAGATACCCTGCCCTACCCGCCAATGATTGTGAAATCTGTTGATATAGGAGCAGGTTGTTGGAACCTGTGAGCACAAATTGTCCGCGAGATGTGCGCTTGTCCAATAGGACTTGAATATACCTGAAAATATCAGGTACGCGTTGCACCTCATCCAAAACGGCCCCATTGGGGAATTTTTGCAAGAAGCTCCTCGGATCGGATAGGAACTCGGCTTCTGTTGAAGGGTCTTCGAAATTCACATAGGGCTTGCCTTTGAGGAGCAACTTGCTGAGGGTGGTTTTGCCGCTTTGGCGCGGACCGGTCACACAAAGCGCACGGAACTGCTTCAAGGCGGTTCTGGCTTCCTTCAATATGTCGCGACTAATCATGACCTATAAATTTACACAAATATACATATTTGGAATTGGATTCCATATTTGTATAAATATACATATTTGGAATTTGATTCCATATTTGTATAAATGTACATATTTGGAATTGGCGAAAAGGACAACGGATGCTAAGTTGCCAATTTTGCCAGAAGCCCAGATGATCCTGTGAAGTTGTTTTGTGATGAGTTCCTAGTGATGATTATAGCGCAAGAAGGTCCGATAAATCATGGATTAGGAAAAAGGGTTGCTCGTTGGGATGATTTCTAGCCCTTAATGATGTGCCCGAAATGGGCTTATTTGTTTGTTGAATTAGCTTGATGACTTAAAAATCTCAGACTCAAGACCCATAGTATGGCCTAAAAAATGCAAAGTACACATGTTTCGCACCAAGTGGCTTCTGTGCCCATAAAACCATTATATATTTGACATACAATTACTTAATATTTTTACTTTAGTGGTGAATCGCGCATATCAAAGCCCTAATTATTTGAAAAACGTAAATCTTGGTAATCAAAGATAAAATTCACTAATTTTGTGCCTCCAATTTTGGTTGGAACATTAGAGTAACTGTAGTTCTTTAAATTAACAATATTTAGTTCGGTAGTTTCCGCCCTTGGCGGAGTAGAATACATGCCGAATTGATATAGTTCTTTAAGTTATAATAGTAATATTGGTTCGGTAGTTCAGCTGGTTAGAATACATGCCTGTCACGCATGGGGTCGCGGGTTCGAGTCCCGTCCGGACCGCCTTCGCTCGCCGAAGTTCTGTTTTTCACAGAATGTAGGCGAGCTTCTTTTTTTAATACGATTTCAAATCGGAGTTTCAGCCTTTTTTCGGCGAGCTTCGGCGGTCTATGACCGCCACAACTGATAATTGATCTGGTAAAAGGATTTGGTATTATGATTTTCTGGCGAGCTTCGCCCGCCGAAGTTCTGCGTCAGCAGAACGAAGGTGGGCATCGACTGTAGAAGTTCGGTGTCAGCAGAACGAAGTATTGCAATAACCATTCAACGTTGAACACTTTATACATAACTTTTCAATTATACCCTTATGTTATCTTCCACACCCATTTTTTACGTATACACCCTAAAATGCAACGACAGCACATGGTACACCGGGTGCACTCGGGATTTGAATCAACGATTTAAAAGACATCAGGATGGCAGGGTGAAATCAACATCTAAAAGGTTACCTGTAGAGTTAGTCAGTTGTACTGTTTTCAAAGACAAGTACAAAGCATTTTATTTCGAGAAATATCTGAAGACTGGCTCAGGAAGGGCGTTTCTAAAAAAGCACCTGATTTAGCTACGCTGAAATAAGATGAACAGGGACGGGCGAAGTCAATCCCGTCAAGATCGCAAAAAGTAGCGCATCACGCTTCAACTCCAATCATGTAGTTTCAATCAAATCCTGGGACCAAACCTTCACATAACAAGTTACTACTTTTCTAAAAATTGGTCCTAATCAAAGAAATGATATTCAGATTCGAGGAAAATCATCTTCGAATTGCGAATATGGTTAACTTGGTAATCATTAAACAATCACCCTATGTACCGGATAATCGTACTGATTGCAATAACCTACGGTAACTGTGCTTTTGCTCAGATTAATTGGACGATAAACAACTCTGTTGCCACAAGCGGCTACGGCAATTTGCATCCGCGTATAACCATGGATTTAAATGGAAATCCTTTGTTGATATGGGGGAGAATGTTTGACAATTCCGTTTTTTTTACCCGTTGGAATGGAACTTCGTTTACCAGCCCTGTGAAATTAAACGGCTCCATCAACATAGCCACCGCATCCTGGATGGGTCCCGATATTGCATCTCATGGAGACACCATCT
>JBEGUW010000132.1:0-15297 GCA_041178665.1 Bacteroidota bacterium | reverse complement strand
TTTGCATCCGCATCCACTGGCTTTTGCATATTGGGTTAGAGGCTTACTCATAATTGTGTTACAAAAATCGCAAAAGGTTGGCAGAGTTTTGGGGGATTCGCAAAAGATTCGTGTTAAAGGCCATTATCACCTGACTTTAACACAAACCAAAAATCACAAACATGAAAAAGCCCCACCTCGCAATCATCGCCATCGGCGCTCTTTTCACTAGCCTGGCGCTCAGTAGTTTCTCCTCACTTCCAACCCTGTTCCTAGGAAGAAAAGTGGCCAACAACGCCTACCAAACAGGAGAAATCCTTAAATATAGAATTCACTACGGCCCGGTAAACGCAGGCCTTGTTAGCATGTCGGTCCTCCCCCAAAGCACCATCATCAATGGCAAAAACACCTACACCCTCCGCGTGGAAGGAGAGACCCTAAAAAGTTTTGATTGGGCCTATAAAGTGCGCGACAAATTTGAAAGCTGGGTGGACCAAGAGTCGCAAGCCCCGCTGAGATATGCTAAAACCGTGAGAGAAAACAATTACTTCCACCAAGACGTGGCGATTTACGACCACGACAATAAAAAGCTCCGCAACAAACAAGGTGAACTCACCATCCCCGCCTACACCCAAGACATCGCCTCGGCCATTTACTACTTAAGAAATCTCGACTACACCAACGCCACCATCGGAAAACAATTTCCAGTGGATGTGTACATCGACAACCAAGTATATAGCTTGCCCATTACCTACAAAGGGAAAGAAGTGATCAAAACCGATCTCGGTAAAATTCGATGCATCAAAATCAAACCCAAGTTGGTGGTGGACCGAGTCTTCAAACACGCCGATGCCCTCACCGTTTGGGTCACCGATGACGCCAACCACATCCCTGTGCGCATCGAAGGGGAAATATATGTAGGCTCTATCAAAGTTGATTTGATCCAACACCAAGGCCTAAAAAATGCCTTTTCTGCAAAAGTGCTGTAATGATTTTATGTTTTGTAAAATTCACAAAACTTAACACATAGTTTCTCTTCCATTTGCATAAAGTGCCAAGGTCTGAAAGCCCTTGGCACTTTATTTTGTGGTCTTGTCAATACACCACAAGCCATGATCCAAGAAATTCACTTGCTCAAACAAAACAATACACGTATTTTTGTAAAAAACACACGTGTAATGATTACAAAACTCACCCTTACCGTTGAAAAATCGGTTATCGACCAAGCCAAAATTGTGGCCAAAGCGAGCGGCCGATCCCTCTCCAAAATGGTGGAAGAATACCTCGTTTCCCTGAATCGAGCCTCTCAAATCATACAAGAAGACGAAGACGATTTAGACGGCTTACTCGCACTTCGGGGCTGCATCAAACTACCCAAGAACCTCGATATCGATGATTTACGATACCAGGCCATAATGGAAAAACACGGCTAAATAGCTCTTATGATTCGCGTACTATTAGACACCAACATCATCATCGATTTTTTAAATGATCGACAACCGTTCTCGCTACACGCTGCCGATATCTTCAGGCAAGGACGTAAAAAATCTATCGAGCTATTCACGAGTTCACACAGCTTTGCCACCACCCATTACATCATGAAAAAATTGCTGCCAGAAAAAGAACTGCGCTCAGCCCTCACCAAACTCAACCAAGACATCCAAATACTCCCCGTCACAGAAAAAGAAATTCAGCACGCGCTGTCATCCAACCACCAAGATTTTGAAGATTCAATCCAAATTTTCACCGCACTAAAGGGGGACATTGATTACATTGTTACTCGTAACATCAAGGATTTTCAAAAATCACCGGTTAAAGTAAATACCCCGGACCAATTGTTACAATCACTCAATCACTCCTCCACGTAAACGCGCGCAACCCGCTGCGATACTGCCGTTAGGACTTCGTAAGGAATGGTAGCACGACGTTGAGCCAATGTTTCAACGCGTAAATTTTCACCAAACAATTCTACTTCATCGCCGGGTTTACAATTCAACCCCGTAACGTCAACCATGGCCATGTCCATGCAAATGTTGCCCACAAATGGAGCCTCCACCCCTTTGATCCATACCCCCGAATTCGCTTGTCCATCTGCACGCCACAATCCATCCGCATAGCCCGCCGCTATCACTGCAACTTCGCGATCCCTGTTCGATACCCCATGCATTCCATAGCCGACGCCCTCACCGGCCTTCACCAACTGAACCTGAGAAATCGTGCTTACCCATCGCGTTACCGGTTGCAAAGCAGCCTCGACCAATCCCCGTGGATCCACTCCATACAAGCCGATGCCCAGTCGAACCATCGTAAAACGAGCATCCGCAAAACGCAAAATGCCCCCCGTATTTTCAATGTGCTTCAACACCGTATATCCCAACCCCGTCTCCAAAACTGCAGCGGCAGCCGAAAAAACTTCTAACTGACCGAGAGTAAAATTGTCGGAATCTGAAGTTTCACTGGCAGCCAAATGACTAAAAACAGAAGCCACCTCGATTGCCAAATCCAAATCTTTAATCCTTAAACCCAGCTCGCCCATATCCGCCGGCGCAAATCCCAGACGATGCATCCCGGTGTCGATCTCAACGTGAATTTTCAAACCCTGCACACCGGAGCGAATCAATGCCTCGAGCGACTGAAAACTATAAACCACTGGCTCCAACTGATACTCCTGCATCTGCCAAGCCGCCCCGCCATCCGCATTCATCACCATGATCGGAACAGTAATCCCCGCATTTCGCAACGCAATTCCCTCGTCGATGTAAGCCACCCCCAAATAGTCCACGGCCAGCGCCTGCAAGGCGCGGGCCGACTCAAAACTGCCGCTCCCGTAGCCAAAAGCCTTCACCATACACATCACCTTCTTGCCCTCGCCAACCCGCTGCTTGAAATACAAGTAATTGTTCTTCAACGCGTTCAAATTGATTTCCAACCGCGTTTGATGCAACCTCGCCTGCATCCGATTCGCCACCCGCTCCAATCCCGAATTTCGAGAACCCTTGATTAAAATCGACTGCGATGCGATGCCCGATAAAACCGCAGAATCCATCAACGCGGCAACCGTATCAAACTGCCAAATCTTTTCTAAACCAAAATTGCCGCTACCCAAACCTCGGAATTCCACCCCCACAAAAACTGCCTCACGAACCCCATAATTGGACAACATCCTCAAAATACTATCGCGCAAATCCGAAATGTTCATCCCCGTTTGCTCAAACGACCCCAAAATCGACATCAAAGGCAAATTGGGCGACTGACGTTTTAACATATCCAACGCCACACCCAAACTCTCCAAATCCGCAGAATAACTGTCGTTCAGAATATAATTCCCCAACCTCCCCGCAACAAATTGCAAGCGATTTTCCAAGTAAGGCAACTGCATAAAACGATCCAAATGCGAAGGATCCCAGCGCTCCAAAGCCTGCAAAACACATAAACATGTCATCGCGTTACTCACCGATGCCGAATCCATGAACGGAATATCCAATTGATGCGATGTCCCTCGATGTACAAAATGTATACGCTGTCCACCAGTATCCGAAATCGGGTTTGATCCTGAAACGCCAATCGACAAATCACCAGCCGACAAAACCTCAACCTCCGTGATCCGAAACTGCGCACCCTCTTTCCAGCCCCAATGAATAGTCTTCATCAATGCATTGCGAGATTTCAACGTCGATATCTCCGTCCGCACCGCCTCCAAATCAAAAGGGTAAACCACCACATCCGCGCCATCGGCCAACGACACCTTGCTTTTTGCCTTCTCCTGCAACGATGCAAAACCCTCCGCATGCGCCTCACCCAAATGCGTAATCACCGCCAAATTGGGCTGAACCATCGCATGCAAGGTGCCCATATCCGCTGCGCCCGAAATCCCAACCTCCAACAAAGAAAGCTGCGTCCCCAACGGAATATCCAACAAACTCAACGCCACCCCCAACTGAGAATTATAACTTCTGGGACTCTTGCCCATAGAAAAATCGCCTTTGAACAACAACCCCAACCACTCCTTTACGATGGTCTTCCCGTTGCTGCCCGTGATGCCAACCACCACGCCCGTAACCTGTTTTCGATGCCACGCGGCCCACTGCTGTAATGCCACTAAAGTATCCTCAACGACAATAAACAACGCATCGTTAAATTGCAATATTAAATTATCATCACACCGAGAAACCAAGAACATCCGAACCCCAGCGCGATAGGCCTCACCCAAAAAAGAATGACCGTCGCGGACGCCTTTTAACGCAACAAATAGGGTTGATGATGTCTCGGCCGACCATAACTTCCGGGTATCAAATACAACTGAACAAATGACATTTTCTGCACCCACCGCAGCACCCTGCACCCTGCCACCCGTAACTCTTACTATATCTTCTAAAGCAAATTTCACAATTATGAATTTCGCAAATTGATTTCAGCACTATCTCCAATATTCAAGCTCGAAGCCGCTCCCACCAAATGTGCATCCGCACCTATCAACGAATCCTCCAAAATTGCGTTGTTCAACTCCGCGCCCTGACCAATAATGCTATTTTTTAACATCGATCGGGTAATCACAGCGCCATCACCAATGCTTACATCCGGCCCAATGATGCTATTCACAACCACCGCCGTAGGCGAAATATATACCGGTGGAACAATAATATTCCCCTTGTCAAACTTCACAAATGCCTGCTGATCCACACGCTTTAACAAATTCCGATTCGTTTGCAAAATGATGTCCTTCTGTCCACAATCAAACCAAGTATCCACTGTAAACGTCGTAAAACCAAGGCCCTTGTCGATCATGCACTGCAAAGCATCCGTCAAATGGAACTCATTCTGCGTTCGAACTTCGTTTTGAATATTGTAATCCAAACACTCAAACAAATCGACAGAATTTTCGATGTAATACAAGCCCACCAACGCCAAATTCGACTTAGGAATCGATGGCTTTTCGCTCAACCGCAAAATCTGACCGTTCTCTTTGAGCTCCGCCACACCAAACTGACGTGGATCCTCAACCTTTCTAACCCCCAAAGCATTCCCGCCCTTGGCAAAAACACCCGCAAAATCGGCCTCAAAAATCGTATCGCCCAAAACAATCAACAATCCCTCATCGGCCGAAAAAGCATCACGCGTTAACCAAACAGCATGTCCAATTCCCTTACCCAACGTCTGAATCACAAACGTCGATTTATATTGACCGTACTGCTCAGCAATATACTGTTCGATGCGATCCCCCAGATAACCAATCACAAATACAAATTCTGTAACACCGGCCTCTACCAGTCGATCCATGATATGACCCAAAATAGGCTTTCCCGCCAAGGGTATCAAAGATTTGGGCTGGGTTCGGGTATGCGGTTTCAAACGGCTCCCCATGCCAGCCAATGGAATAACGGCTTTCATTGTAAAACAAAGGTATAATGATTGACCTAAAGTTGTTGCTTATTTGTGCAGCCAACGCAAACGCCAACAGTCAACGTCCGCTTCCTCCACCCGATACAAATTGGATCGCTTCACCTCCACCGCACACAAAATCCCCTCCGAACACATCATCACTGCCACATATTCCTTGGCCCAAGGCTCAATCTTCTGGTTCACAAACACATCGCTTAACTTCTGCGAAACACCCCCAAATCCCACAATCGAGTCGCCATTTACCCAGGATCGAATCACAACCGATTTCCCAGCCAACGCCTCGCCAAAATAGTATGCATCCGCCTCAAACACCCCCACCGGAACCCGATCAATCACCAACCGCAAATCACCCCACAACCACTCCCCCTCACCCCATTCAATGGCAATGGCACTGGGCGATGCGAGCTCCTTCGACAACACCGACCATCCCATTCTGCCAATCCATAATACATATCCAATAGATTCAAAACGATTCCCCACCAGCTTTGAACCCAATGCCTGATGCAACTGCGACTTCGAAAATCCTAAACCCATCAAATACTGCTGCAAATGACGATAAAATGGATTTCGGTTTCCACTACCAAAACTCACCGCCGCCGTCAAATTTTCACCCGCGGAAATTCCATCCACAGATTCCACAGGCAATCTAACCCCACCACAACGACCCAAATACCCCTCCGAAATCCATCCATCCCCGCATTCCTCCAACCACACCGCCTCCGCCAAAGCCTTCCCCTCCGTATCCAAAGCCTGTACCCGCTGCGAAATTTCGTAAAACTCACCCACAAATTCGTCCAAAGACGACATCAAAGCATGCCGCACCTTATTGCGCAAATAATCAATTCCCTGATTGCTCCTATCCTCCCGCCACGTCCAACCCTCAGTCTCTGCCATCAAAATCAATGCTTCCTTCCTATAACCCAACATCGGTCGTATCACATCCCCCTGCTCCGCCCATATCCCCCGCCATGCCACATCCATATTTCCTCGATACAAATAGACAAAAAAATGTTCCAAATTATCATCAGCATGATGCGCCGTAGCCAACCTCTCAATCCCCCTCTCCTGCATCACCCGTCGGAAAAATTCGTACCGCAAATCCCTCGCCGCCATCTGAACCGACACCCCATTTCTCTTGCGATATCCCTTTACATCGCCCTTCTCTACGATGCACTCCACGCCCAACTCCTGCGCCAAATCGGCCACAAACTGAGCGTCTTCAGCACTTTCCCTTCCCCGCAGCCCAAAATTCATGTGCGCCATCACAAACGGAAAACCGGCCAACGCAAACAACCGAGCCATCACCACCGAATCCACCCCGCCACTCACCGCCAACAACGTCGGCCGTAGACCCAAATCCCATTTCCGTAGATTAACCGCTGATTGAAACCCTTTTAACACTTACTTTGCAAAGTAATTGCACAAAGACGATACTCCGTGGGTTATTTCCTCAATAGAAACAAATTTTCCCAGTGGTTCTGCCACCCCCTAAGGACAATCATCCTCGTTTTCATCGCAACCCTTTCCGCACTGCAATCCCTTTCTGCACAGCCCATTACCCTGCAAGCCGGACGTATGAAGTCGCTCAAACGCGATGGCAAAACCGTTCAATGGCTCAAAGAAAACGTGCGATTTGAACAATCTGGTAGCAACGTGTACTGCGATGAAGCCGAATACGACCCCCAAACACAAGATTTGCTGGGCCGCGGAAACATCCGCATTACCAACCCAGATGGCGCCATCGTAACCGGCAAAACCCTGGAATACAACAACGCCACACACACCGCAAAAGTGATTGGCAACGTAAAACTGATCGATGGAACCATGGAACTCTCCACCCCCTGGATCGAATACAATACCCAAACCAAAGTGGGATGGTATGGCTCCGGAGGCAACATCATCGACAAAGAGACTACCCTTTCAGCGCGGTCAGGGAGCTACAACCCCAACAAAAAGACCCTGTTTTTTAAGACCAACGTAGTCCTCACCACCCCCGAATACACCGTAAAAACCGATACCCTACAATACCGCACCGATACCAAAAGAGCCCAATTTTTTGCCCAAACCCAACTCGATTACCAAACCAAAATTGTGGTTTTCCAGCGCGGATTCTATCTCACCGACGAGCAAAAAGGAGAGTTTTACGGCCAAGTCGCCCTGTTCGATCAAGGTAAAATTGTAGTTTGTGATACCCTATTTTTTGATAAAATTACCCAAGTGGGATTGGCGCATGGCAATGTTTATATCCAAGACAGCATCGACCAATGGAAGGTGTGGGGAAAGCACGCCCACTATAACGGTTTGGCGAAATCCATGAAGGTTTGGAACCAAGCGCTGGCGTTTCAGGGCGATGCAAAAAATCCGTTCAAACTCAAGGCCGATACACTTGCCTACAACAGCGATTCTGCGCAGCCGGTGGCACTCAAGGCGACGTACAACGTGGCGTTTTCACAGGACAATACCAGCGGCAAATGCAACAAACTGACATCCAAGCGGAGCGATTCTACCTTCTATTTTAGTGGCGATCCGGTGTTGTACGATAGCCTTTCTCGGGTAAGCGGCGATTCCATCGAAATGCGGGTGGTAGCGCAAAAAGTGAAAGAACTCAAGGCCTTTAAACACGGGTTTGTTGCCATCCAAGAAGACAGTATTCATTTCTCTCAAATTCAAGGCGATTCGATTCATCAGTGGATGGACACGAACCAAAAAATCGAAAAGGTTCGGGTAGTTGGCAATGCCCAAAGCATCTACTATTTAAGGAATGCAGATACGCTGGAATCCGCTAACTTGGTGACGTGTAAAAGCATGAAAATTGGATTCAACAACGGGAAAATCAATCAGATTACCTTTTATGAAAAACCCGTGGGTACTCTTTATCCCATCGATCAGCTCCCTGCGGTGGATAGCAAACTGAAGGGATTTGTGTGGGACATGCAAAACAAACCCTCAGAGAAATTGTTCCTACCACCACATACCGTGAGTATTCCTGAGTTGCCCTATCCCAAAGGCGAGAAAACAAAAAAGAAGAGTAAAAAGTCTAAGTGATGTTTGGCCGTTCTACATATCCAATACCCACCGGCAAACAACTCCTCCTTGCCCTGCTCCTGCTATTCTTGAGCTTTGCAACCAACCCGCTGCAAGCCCAGAAAAAAAGCGGCAGCACAATCATTGGCTTGGTGGTTGATACCGCTTCAGCACCGCTTCCCATGGTACAGATTTTTAATCGAGCCGGGGCCAAAATGGGACAAACCCGATTGGATGGAAACTTCAGTTTGCTTTTAGAACCCGGGGCCTACAACCTCATTTTCTCCCACCCAAACTACCACTCCGTTGAAATTCCGTTGATTGTAAAACTCAATCAAAACGATACACTCAACATCCGACTGTCGCACCAGACACAAAAAATAGGCGCCGTGGAAATCCACAGAGATTACAAAGACCCGGGGCCTGAGTATATGCGGAAAACCATTGAAAAGCGCGATTATTGGCACAACCAGATTCCCAACCAAAGTGCCACGCTCTATATCAAAGCCTTTCAATTAAACGAAAATAAGAACCGGGTAAAGGCCGTGAAAAAATTACCCGCATCATCAGATCCTTCGTCGATTTCCTCCTCTACCGTACCTGAAAAAGCCAAATCATCAAACGATTTCCTCATCGATTCGGCGCCTAAAGCCAAAGCCTTCGTAGAAATTGTGATGCAACGCGATGCCACCACCGATGGAAAAATCAAGGAAATTAGAGACGGGGTGACAAAAATCGGGTCCCGCGACAACTTGGTTGGCTTGTACTATTTAACAACCACCGATGGCGATTTCAACCTCTACCAAAACCTAATCAAAGCACCAGCCCTTTCTTCCATGCCGGTGATGTCGCCCCTATCCAACTCCGCCATCCTAGCCTACCGCTTCCGCTACCTCGGCAGCTACCAAGACTCCACCTACGGAAGAATTTTGCGCATCGGGGTCAATAGCCGTCAGACCGCCAACGCAACCTTTACCGGTGAACTGCACATAGTAGATTCCACCTTTTGGGTATACAAATCCTTCCTCAAATTCCCCAAACACCTCATGGCCGAATACGATGAAATGCAGATCAACCAATATTACAGATTGGATTCCGCTCAACATCTATTGATTGATTCTCAGCGATTCAACTACATAACCAAAATGGGGGGAAGCACCAACAATGCAACGACCTACGTGCAGTACAAAGCCATTACAGTAAACCCTATTTTTGCTAAAAATCACTTCGGACTAGAGATAAGCAAAACCACACAAGAGGCCTATGAACGAGATTCTATTTATTGGAAAAAACAGCGCGCTCAGCCACTGAATAACAGTGAGATCAGCTTTATCAATCTAACCGACAGTATAAAAAGGGTGCAGACATCCGACAAATATTTGGATTCCATTGAAGACAAAATCAACAAAGTAACCTTCCGATCACTCGTGCTTGAAGGCCAGGGATACAAAGACCGAAAGAAGGGATTGGAAATGCAGTTTGCTCCTCTTTGGACGGGTTATCAATTTTGGTGGCCTGCCGGAACTAGAGTGGGATTGATGTCGTATATCAAAAAGACGTTACCCAACAAACAGGAATTAGAATTTAACCAGAACCTATCTTTTGGTGTCAAAAACAACGACGTTCAAGGAACCGCGAGTTTTGAACATCTTTATGATCCAATAAAAAGAAAGCGATATTCTATCATAGTTGGTAAACAATTTGACTTTATCAACTCCAATGCGGCCTTTATTGATCTATTTCGCAGAGATAACGTTTTCGTAAATAAGAGTATATTGGCTTTCCATCGACAGGAATTAGCGAATGGTTTATACCTGCGAATCCAAGGCCGTTTGGCGCAAAGATCAAGCATTCAGAATTTCAATTTCAGCACAACGGGCGATAGTCTATTTGAAAACAACGTAGCGCTAAAATTCGCTTCTTCTTCCACATTTCACAATGAAATTAGTCTGAGTTACACGCCGTTTCAAAGATATATCATGGAACCAAAACAAAAGATTATCCTTGGTTCAAATTGGCCCACATTCAGTATAATTTACAAACAAGCCATACCCGGAATATTGGGCAGCAAAATAGATTTTCAATTCTTGGAATACCGCATAGAGCAAGAAATACCCTTGGGTCTGTCTGGCAAATCCACTATCATTGCCAATAGTGGCAGTTTTATTAGTCAAAAAAATGTGAGCGTGATGGATTACCGGTACCAGAGAAGGGGTGATCCATTCCTTCTCACATCACCGCTTTACAATTTCCAACAATTGGATTCAACGTTTAAAACCGATAACCGCTTTATTGAATTGCATTACCTCCATGAATTCAATGGTAGCATCGTAAATAAAATCCCATTCTTAAAATTGCTAAAAATCACGGAACGCGCGGGTGCCAATTTTCTCTATGCGCCAGAACGCAGAAACATGTTCTATTACGAAGCGTTTGTGGGGTTAGACAAAGCAATTAGAATTTTTAGTGAACAATTCAAAGTGGGATACTATTTCACTGCCGGTTATTCCAACATTTTTGAAAAACCCCGCTTCGGATTCAAAATCAACTTTCAGAAGTACAGCCGCTACAGCAATGCTTGGCCGTAAAACCTGACGGATTTTATCATTTTTTTTTAATTTTATTTTGATTGACATATCTTTGAGTATATTTTCATCGTAAAACAACTATAAATATTATCGCATGAAACTGCAAAAAACCCTATTTACCATTCTTATCGCATTGCTTTGGACGTCGACTACCAACGCCCAATTGCAATTGCAACCCAGCGTTGGAAAGGTTTTCCATACCAAAGGCTCGGGATTAACGGCATCAAGATATAGTTTGGCAATCAACAATGTCTTCTACGACCGCATTGGATTCTATTACAGTTACGAAAATCGCGGGGCAATTATGCCTTTCGATAATAATACCTACACTGAGGACCAGTCTTACAAAAAGGATCTACTGGGTGTCAACGTAAAAATTATTCCCTCTCTAACCTTTTATGGCGCCATGGGTGCATTTGAAAATGGCATATTTAGCAATCAATTTAATTCTAAAGGAAGCGGCATTCCTTGGATTGTTAAACCTATTGGTTTAAGAAAAGAAATTGGTTTACAATACAACCACATCAACACCGGCATGAGTGTTTCGATTGGATATTCTTTCAGCATAGGCTTTACTGGGAACATCGGTTTTCAAATTCCTCTGCACAAGAATTACATGACCATACACCAAGCAATCACTGATGATCCCCGAAATTTTTAACGGGAAATCAGCAACCGATTTATATTTTTTGGACTTACACCAATTTTTGTTTTTTCTTAACATTAAATTATCCAATTAAATTCTCTAGTATGTATCTTTGAGTTTGATTTTGAATACCATGAAAAATATCTTCCTTTCCCTGATCATTGTTTTGGTAAGCGTTTTGTTACCTCAAACAGTAAATGCGCAAACTTCCAAAGAAAAATGGAATATTGCATCGTGGGAGCCAGGACTAGGCATGGTGTTCCGTCATAAAGAGCAATTCAGTGCCGTTCGTTTGGCTATGGGTTCAAGAAATCTTCTGATTAAAAATCGTATCGGTATATATTATATACTAGAATACCGTGGTGGCATCAAATTTCAAGAAGATGGTACAAATTTTTATTTCCGTGATCTACTGGGATTGAATTATTCAATCAACAAGAGTTTTTCTATTCATGGTGGTATGGGCGTATTTCGTAAAGGTATTTTACTAAACGGTGAAGAACGAGGTGGTGAATTTTATTTGAATAAATTACAATTTGGTCGGTTACGACATGCGATAGGGGTTACGTTTAGGATTCCAGAATATCCAATTTCCGTTGATTTAGGATACTCCTCGTGGGTTGGCCCTACCGCCACCTTTGGATACATCATCCCAATGAAACAAAAGAAATTGGGCAATGCGCCTCTTAAAAGCATCCCGGTTTACGATGTACCAGTCATAGTAGAAACCACGCCCGAAAAAGAAGTAATAGTGGTGACTCCAACCATTGACACCAACACTTCAAAACCCGTGATTGTGGAAGTAATCCCCGAACCACTAAAAATTGCCGTACCCATTGATACTATAGTTACTCAACCTGTTTTGGTGGAATCTAAGCCAGCAGTAATTGATACTATAGTTACTCAACCTGTTTTGGTGGAATCTAAGCCAGCAGTAATTGATACCATAGTTACTCAACCTGTTTTGGTGGAATCTAAGCCAGCAGTAATTGAGCCTGTAGTTATACCGGCAGAAACCGTTGTTGGGGTGGATATCGCCGCATTGGCCAAACAAAGCACAACATACTATCCATTCAATGTTGATACGCTTGATTACGTAAATGCGGATAAATTATCCCAGTTAATTGAATATTTGAATACCCATAAAAATGCGAAAGTGACCATTTTAGGTAATGCAGACAGAATGGGTTCAGAGAGTTATAATCTTACCTTAAGTGGAGCCAGAGCTAAGAATGTACGTTCATATTTAGTGAAGAATGGTGTTGAATTTTACCGAATTAAAATTGTGGCCTACGGTGAAATCAAAGCAAAAGGTGAGACTGAAGAAGAAAGAGCTCTGAACCGTTGTGTTGAATTTATAATTCAAACAAAATAGGATGTCAACTTGATCCATTGGAAAAATTAGCTCATAATCTCAGGCTCCGTAGAATAATTGAAGATGGTATTATTGCTATCTTTAAGCAATGGAAAAAATTAACTGCGGCAACTTCTTTTGACCACGAATTACAAAAACTATCCCATAGAAAAGCCGCCGAATACGCATTAAACCACTTTAATAACAGTACATATTTTCAGAGTAAAAGTAAGCTCTATCAATATATAAAATCTGAAGTTCTCAAAGCAACAAGTGCTGATCGAATACATGCTGAATTTGGTGTGTTCAAAGGCCAATCAATCAATTACTTTGCGGACTGCAAAACTGAAATACAATGGTATGGATTTGACTCATTTGAAGGGCTTCCAGAAAATTGGAGTGGCAGCGGTAAAACGAAAGAACACTTTTCTACTTTAGGTAAACTTCCTAAAGTCAGACAAAATGTAACACTCATTCCCGGATTATTTGAGACAATATTGCCCCAATGGGTGCGTGCCCAAAACAAACCTTTTGCTTTTTTACATTTAGATGCTGATTTATATTCAAGCACCAAACAGGTGCTTGATATTGCAGACAGTTATATAGACGAAAATACTCTCTTCTTGTTTGATGAGTATTTTGGATACGTAGGTTGGGAGAATGGTGAGCACAAGGCTTGGACAGAATGGTTAAGAGGCAAACCATACCGTGCCGAATGTGTTGCGTATGCAGGGAATGGAACTGCACTGTTCAGACTAATTACTATTCCTGCAGCATGAACCCAATCCATTGGGAAGTTGGATTTGTGACCTACCGTAAACAAGGACAAAAACAACGTCCTATTGAATACTGGTTACAGAGTTTATTTAGCTACCAACTTACTATTATCAACAACTTTCCCGAAGCGGCCATCCCACCGGAGATTCAAGGCCACAATCAATTGCAAGACCTAGGCGCCTATTCAACACTTTGCAATCAATTTAAAGGTGACGGGCCTTATTTGATAATTAACGACACACTGTTTAGCCATCACTTCTCCTGGGCATGGCAATTATTCATCAAACGATGGCTCAAACAAAAAACGGAACCATTGCAATCAAATACGATTTGGGGAGATATCCGTAAGCCAAATAATCCTCCACCTTTGTTGCCACCCGAATATTTAGCTTCTTGGATTTTTATTATCCCCAACCGGACTGCACTCCTTAATTTTTCGACTCAATTAAAATTATCGCTAGAAAATACCCCTCTAGAATTCGACCTGGAATATCATGCTTATTTGGAGAAATTTATCAACGGAAATGTGTTCCGGGGCTGGCACAAAATTGTTGACGAGAATGAAAAAAGAAAAAAGAAAAACTGCTATTTCGTAGAGCATAAATTAAATTGGCTCCTATTAGAAACACATACTCAACTAAAACCTATATACAACAGCAATTCATTTTTTGCATTTACGATTCGTAACTTGGAACGAATACACACCCGCTATTTATATATTTCCAATTACTTGCAATATTTACTCCAAAAAGTTCGATTGCCCTCGTAGGGGAAATCATCGCGACAATATGCATGTGCGGCCATCGGCAATTCTTTGAAATTTTCAAATAATAACCAAGGCGCCGAATCCCAGCAAAACAATTTTGATTGCGTCCAATGTGGAATTCTAAAACGTTGATCCACTTGTGATATCAAATACAAAACTATATCCTCATTGTATTCGGGTGATTTACAATAAGTTTTAATACTTTGTGATCTTATTATTTCATTCACTTTACGGAATGAGAGACCACCTCTTTTCCAATGAAAATATAAACGCCTAAGTAGAAAACTCAACCCAAGGCTCTTGTTGCTTAAAAGTATTTCTAAAAAATCATCAACCTTTCTAATCGACATGCCACCGTTGATTGGTGCCAGAATATTATCAATCCGCCAATACAATTTTTTATACCACCGCTTGAACGAAATCCCACCGATATATGTAAACCCTAAATCGGTATACTCATTAAATCCATCTTTAAAAATCCATACATCTGTTTGGACTATTGCGATAAATTCGAAATAATTAAATTCTAAATAAAAATCTGGACTCAGTAATAATTTATTGTATGATTGAATACTTGCAAAATGCACGTCGTCAAGAACAATTGTGCGAATGTCAAATTTGCATTTTAACGATTCTACTACCTTAAATCCTACATATCTATTACATGGCAATAGAAAAAAAATAGGTCGTTCGCTACATTTTTCTATCGTATTGCAAACACTGTTATAAGCGTCGCTCCCCATGATTAAGTCTTCATAAATGG
>JBEGUW010000131.1:0-15322 GCA_041178665.1 Bacteroidota bacterium | reverse complement strand
GTTTATCAGCCATACATACTGGAATGTTGGCAGAGCTTGGACTAGCAAAATCGATTGTTGGCGTGGAATCGAAGCAATACATCGCCCACCCCGCAATTTATTCATCATCACTACTTGATTCGGTGCAAGAGCTTGCTCCAGACGGACCCGTAATACCTGAAAAATTGGCAAATCTCAAACCCCAAATACTCATTGGGTACGTGTTTAACATCCAAGAAAAAAACACCATAGGACGCATCGCCAAAAACCACTTTCCTGTAATTTGGGCCAACAATCACCTTGAACCACACCCGCTGGGCCGCGCCGAATGGATTGTCGCCATGGGCTGGCTTTTGGGCAAATCAAAAGAAAGCGATAACGTATTCAAAGGGATTTCAAAAGAATATTTGGCTATCGCGAAACAAGCGGCGGAAGCGGATCAAGAGAAAAAATCCACTACAGAATCCAACAGTTCCAAAGCACGACCCACCGTAATGATGAACATCCCTTATAACGGTCAATGGTTTGTGCCCCAAGGTCAATCTTATATGAGTCAGTTCATTTTGGATGCGGGAGGCATACCCATCACCCTTCAACCCGAAGGAAGCGGCAGCAATATGGTGGGATTAGAAAAAGCGTTGCAGGCCATGAAACTCGCCGATATTTGGATAAACACAGACAATTGCAACACCCGAAAATGCTTGACAGAAATGGAACCTAGGGTTATGAATATCAAAGCGATGCAAGGGAATCGTGTTTTTAATTTTAACAAAAAACTCAACTCCAATGGAAGTAACTCTTATTGGGATTTAGGGTGTATTTTTCCAAATCTTGTCTTGAGAGATCTTTACAACATCATTCAGAATGATACACAATCAATGTATTTTTACCAACGATGCAATTAAGTCGACAGCAGCTTTTTTCTTTTTGGGTTTGTCTGGGATTGATCGGACTGATTCTAATCGACCTATGGCCGAGTCAGGGAAATGCGATTGCGTTTTGGAAAAGTGAAATATTTTTGGAATTGCGACTGCCCCGTGTGTTGAGTGCGTTGATTGGCGGCATTGCATTGGGATGGAGCGGATTGATGATGCAGACTTTGTTTCGAAATCCATTGGCGGGTCCGTTTTTAATTGGGATCACACCCGGCGCCACCTTCGGTGTCGCCCTAACTACCTACCTGGGAAGCAGCCTCGGACTCAACGAAACCTTCAGCCACATGGCCATACAACCCCTCGCTGCGCTCGGGGGCGCCTTCCTTGTGCTTTCCATCCAACTTGCACTCCATAAAAAACTCTCCCAAATGCATTCTTTGCTTTTGGTTGGATTGGTGCTCGGATATTTCTTTGGCGCCATGGTTGACATTATCACCCAAACCGCCCAAGCGCAGCAAGTCAAGCAATTTGTGATGTGGGGCATGGGGAGTTTTGATCGCGTAATGTTGCAGGAACTCATCCCGCTTGGTGGCGCAACCCTATTGGGCGGACTCATCCTCACCTATCACCGCCATGCATTCAACACCTACTTACTCGGCGATATTCACGTTGAAAGTGCCGGAAAATCTGCCAAATCGCTCAGAAACTGGCTCATTATTGGAAGTGCAACCATGGCAGCTATCGTCACTGCGTTTTGCGGCCCAATCTCCTTCGTCGGCCTCATTGCACCCCATATTTCCCGAAAAATCCAAGGTACCGAAGCTCATCAAAAAAACTTCTTCACCACAGCCATGGCCGGGGGATTACTCACCCTTGCCGCCGACATCATCGCCAATAACACTTTGGAAAATAGCACCTTACCCGTAAACGCCATCCTATCAATTATTGGCGCACCGCTTGTCATTTGGATGTTAGCACGAAAGTCCGGCTAATTCTCACTCCAACCTTTCCAACTTGATTATATTCTCAATCTGATGATCCAAAACCGGATCGTATTCCGTGAGCAACGAATGTCCGTAAATGCTGCCGAAAGCCTGCCAAAAAATAGCTTCGCCCGTGCCCCGATAGTTCCGCATAATCTCCCAACTCGTCTTGCCTGTTTCGCGATGCAATAACTTCATCAAGACCTGACCCTCGCCTATTGTGAGGTTCTTCAATTGGTCCATATACATCTTTTTGATGCTCTCCTCGCACTGTTTGACATATTTGCTGCGCTCCCTGCGGCCCTTGATCGTCTGCAACTTGTCCTCCATCGCCTTCATCTTCATCGCAGCCATCTTGGCATAAGGCATCGTTTTGATAAC
This sequence comes from Bacteroidota bacterium, assembly GCA_041178665.1. Lineage (GTDB taxonomy): Bacteria > Bacteroidota > Bacteroidia > NS11-12g > UBA955 > UBA955. The sequence continues at coordinate 13,104 of JBEGUW010000131.1, read as the reverse complement.
CCTGCGCTTGAGTATCAAATACTCACGTCGCTTCGCCGCATCCATACTAGCCGACACATAAACGGGATCAATCCGATCAAAATCAGTAACCACGATTGTATCCACCGGCACTGCGTCCGATTGCGAAACCGCTGGCAACCAAAACAAAAGAAAAGCCATTAGACCAAGTGTGAATCTCTTGTCCATCACCAAAACACCCATCACACTATAAACCAATCGCTTATGAAAAAACAAAACCGCTTTCATATCCCTAAGCTGATTTCAATTTACGATCTCGCACCATTCCGCCCCAAACAAACCCCGCAACACCCAAAATCATCAATACCAACGATATCATCTGCGCTTGAGAGAATTCCATCCCCAAAAAATGATACAAACTAATTCCGTGCTCGCGAATGCTCTCAATTAACATCCTTTCCGCCCCAGCCATCATCATATAAATCGAAAAATACTGAAACGGCGCCCAACTGCGATTGCGCAATACATACCACAAAATCGCAAATAACCCCAATGCCATCAAGGCCTCATAAAGGGGTGTGGGATAAACGGGTACCGCTAACTGATAGCAATATTCTCCCGAGCAACCCGGAATCATTTCCATTCCTGTTGATGCGTAATCTTTTCCCAAAACATTGTGAGGATATTTATAAGCCCAGGCCCAATCAGGCAAACCAGGATTGGCTTTCAAATTGGCAATGCCCCAATCGCCATCGCCGGAAAAATGACATCCAAAACGACCTAAACCATAACTCAACATCATTGCCGGACCGCCTGCATCAAACACATGCATCCAATTCATTCCCTTTTTCGATGCATACCAAATCACGCCCGCCGCACCGCAAATCAACCCCCCGTAAAACGTCCAACCGCCGCTAGTTAACAAATCCATCAAAAACGTATCCCAATGAATCTCGCTTGGAGTTTCGAGCAAATGAAAGACTTTCGCTCCCAGGAAACCACTCAGCAAAGCAACCGTAGTAAGGTTTGGCATGTTCGCCGATGCACCCATTTCAACAATCGTCTCCGAAGGCGCAACGCTGCGCTGCTTCTTGTCGATTACCCACGTCCGCCACAACGAAAACGCCATCGACAAAAGTCCAAGCATCCAACTTCCTTCGGTAGAAAAAACGTGATCCTGAGGAGAAAATCCTTCGCCGGTTTCCACCATCAAATAGAGAATTTTGTAACCAAAGACAAAAGCCATCACCGCGTTGAGAATAAACTCGTTGCGAGCCACGCCCACGCCGGTAACCTGCTTCACTTTTACTTTGGCGAACTGACCCAAAGCGGTTCTACGATCGAACTCAGACGACATCGCCCAGAAGGCCGCGCCGATGCTCAGAGCGACAAAAAAGCCGAAGGTATTAACCACTTTTAGAAATGGTAGGGAAATTCCCGTTAAATCGTACAGAAAATGATAGAGAGTTGGAAACACAGGTGCAAGTTAATGCGCAACCTCGGCGTAATCAAATGCGGCATTCACCCATCCTTCAGAATCTAGCGAGGAAAGCGTAACCTCCGCCACAGTATTCACCAACAAAGGATCGTAATCGGTGGCCACTTTAATGTAGTTATCGGTAAAGCCAAACATCACCCCACGTCGCTCTTCTTCTTCAAACAAAACCGGTCGGCGCGTGCCCAAATGCTCACGATAGAAGGCCAAGCGCTTTTTTTCACTGAGTCCGCGAAGCATTTCACCACGTTCCATTCTCACCTTCACCGGCACCACATCCTTCATTTTTTTGGCGGTGGTATTGGCGCGCTCTGAGTAAGGAAAGACGTGCAGGTACGACACATCCAATTCGTTCAAAAAGCGATAGGTTTCGAGGAAATTCTCTTCCGTTTCGCCGGGAAAGCCCACAATCACGTCCACTCCGATTCCACAATGAGGCATCAACGCCTTAATTTTTTGAATGCGAGACTGATATAAATCCGACAAATACTTTCTACGCATCCTCATCAGAATCTCGTCGCTGCCGCTCTGCAAAGGAATATGAAAATGCGGCACAAAACGCTTGCTTTTGGCCACAAATTCGATGATTTCATCGGTGAGCAGGTTGGGTTCGATGCTACTAATTCGATAGCGATCCACCCCTTCTATCACATCGATGGCTTTCACCAAATCAAAGAAATTCTGGTTGTGTTCGATGCCGAAGTCGCCTAGATTCACACCCGTTAACACGATTTCTTTCGCACCTTGCTGGGCCGCCTCCTTTACCAATTCGATGGTTTCGGCTACGTTTCCACTCCTACTCTTACCGCGGGCAAGGGGAATGGTACAAAAGCTACAGAAATAATCGCAGCCGTCTTGAACCTTCAGGAAAATGCGGGTTCTATCACCGAGGCTATAGCCCGGCACAAATGTATTGACGTCTTTAATTGGGGCATTGTGCACCACTGCCTTCGGTTCTTTCACCAAGGTATGAAGGTGCGAAATCAATTCAAATTTCTCTGCGGCTCCCAAAACCATGTCCACGCCTGGTATTTGGGCGATTTCATTGGGTTTTAGCTGGGCATAACAACCAATCACAACCACATAAGCATTGGGATTGTGTTTGAGTGCTTCGCGAACCACTTTTTTACATTTTCGGTCGGCGTGATCAGTAACGCTGCAGGTGTTAATCACATACAAATCGGCCCCATCCTGAAACTCCTTTTTCTCAAATCCCGCTTTGCTCAATTGCTGTCCGATCGCACTGCTCTCAGCAAAATTGAGTTTACACCCAAGGGTATAGAAGGCTACGGTTGACATTGGAGAATTGCAGAAAATACAAAGGTACGAAATCCCGAGGGAATCAGAATATCAATCCAAATTCCGAGCTCATGGAATCAGAATATCAAAGCATATTCTAGACTCCAGGTACCAATAAATTGTGGGGTTCCTGGCACTTCCTTAGAGGGATCAGTGGTAGGAGCAATCAGTTCTTGCTGGGTTTCGGCCACGCCATCGCCATCAGTATCCACCATACCCGTAAAAAGAAAATTGTTGTTCAAATTTCGCAAGCCAAACTTCAAAGCGATAGAATATCCCAACGATTCTCCGCGCTGTTGAAAGCCCAACGAGGCCTGATAATCAAAAGCTTTCAAGGGCAACTTATCCCAAGTTTGAATACTATTATAGGTATTCAAGGCGGTAGGCAAAGGCGTTTTACTTGGACCTACGTATAATATCGAATTGAAATTATAACCCACTTGAACGCCCAATTGAAGTTGCTTTACTTTTACATCGCGCTGCTTGGTTAATCGATAATTGATTAGCAACGGAACATCCATACTCATAATGCTAATTTTGGTATACGAACGATTAATTGCTGTATCACCGGGCCTGCCGTTTCCAAAATTGCTGCCGCGCATGCGCAAATCCAACCCACTTTGAACGCCCCAAGGCGATTTTTTATCCAATTTAGAATGGAAGTAAAAACCCGCAAAAACACCGATACTCGGTCTCGGGTTTAGTAATTTACCGCCATACATCGAACTCATGCCCATGCCCATTTTTAATCCATAGCGCTGTCGGCCTTCGTAAACCACATCAGAAACTGCTTGCGCCTGAGCTAACACCGTGAGGCAAGTCAACCCCAACAATACGAGTATGGATTTCAAATTCATGTTATATACCTTTTCCTTTGAGTGCCGATGCAACAGCCACATCCATCAATCGCTCGGCAAACGGACGGGTGTAATCGTTTAACCCAGTCACCGCTGCCAGAATCTCATCTTTGGAGGCCTGCGATTGCAATAGACGCTCAAGGTCTTCGATGCGTTGTTTCGTCCCGTCGATTTCTTCTTGACTCATCATTCCCCCGTTTTTATCCAAGAAGCGTTTGGCCAAATAAATCAACTGTTGGGCCTCATTCACAGCTTCTTGTTGCATGCGCAATTGAACATCACTTTGGGCAAACTGAAACCCATCGAGCAGCATTTGCTCCACTTGAGCATCCGTAAGTCCGTATTGCGGCGTAATGTCGATTTCTTGCGATACATTGCTCCTGAGTTCCTTGGCCCTCACTTGCAACATCCCGTTGGCATCGATGGCAAAGCTGACCTCTATTTTGGGGAACCCGGCCGGCATGGCAGGAATTCCTTTTAATATAAACTCTCCCAATTTTCTATTTTCCGCCACCATTTCGCGTTCGCCTTGAAACACTGCGATTTTCATATTCACCTGCCCGTCGATTGATGTGGTGTATTCCCGACCCACTCTGGCTGGGATCTTAGAATTCCTTGGTATCAACACATCCATAAGTCCGCCTGCGGTTTCAATGCCCAAACTCAATGGGGTGACATCTAGCAGCAACACATCGCTTCGGTTACCGGCCAACACATCCGCTTCGATGGCTGCGCCCAAGGCTACAACTTCATCGGGATTGATTTGGTTGTTCACCCGAACATGAGGGAAAAGCGCAGTTAATAATTTATAAATTTCCGGATAACGGGTTGAACCGCCAACCATCACAACGGCTTGAATGTCGGACTCCTTTAAATGGGCATCCTTCAATGCTGCCGCAATGCAATTTTGGGTTTTTTGCAAGATGGGATTTGCGGCCGCCTGCAACTGACTGTAATTCAATGTCAAATCCACAGTCACCCCACCCACTAATATATTATTTCGATAACCACTCTCTGGATTGCCACTCAAATCAATCTTCGCCGATTCCGCCATCAATCGTAACTTCTGCTTATCACCGGCATCTAGGCCCTGAAGCACCTCCTGTTCCGATATCCAAAACTGCATCACCGCACGATCAATATCGTCGCCGCCCAAAACGGTATCGCCCTTGGTCGACAAGACCTCAAAAACACCCTCTTCGATGGTCAAAATCGAGACATCAAACGTCCCGCCGCCCAAATCATATACCAATACTCGCTCCGCCTCGGTTGCATTTAAGCCATAGCTCAAACTCGCCGCAGTGGGTTCATTCAAAATTCGCAAAACATCCAAACCCGCCAATTTACCCGCATCGCGAGTGGCCTGACGTTGCGCATCGTTAAAATAGGCCGGAACCGTAATCACTGCTTGGTTGACATCGGCACCCAACGACTTCTCTGCTTTTTGCTTCAACGATTTCAAAATGATCGCGCTGAGTTCAATCGGATTGTAAAACGCATCGTCGATCATCACTTTCACCAGAGCATCCGTTTCATCATCAATGATGCGATAACTCAGAAAAGACTGAACATCCGACACATCTTTATAACTGCGGCCGAGCAATCGCTTGACACTATAAATGGTGCGATCCGGCGACGCAATCAAACCCTCCTTAGCAATATATCCCACCTGGGGCAACTGACCCGGCTGAAACCCAATCACCGAAGGCACCAAACTACCCATTTCGTCTACAATGATTTCTGGCTGATGCGTTTGCGGATTCACAAAGGCCACCAAACTATTCGTAGTACCCAAATCGATGCCCACCACTACAGCTGCTTTTGCTAATTTTCCCGATGCAATATCGATTTTAATTTTTGCCATTTGTTCCCAATATCAATGCACAAAGTTAACCCTTAGCACCATTGAAAGTTGATTCCTATTCATGAATAAATCGAAGAAAAAATGACAAATGTCACCATTTTGCTGACATTATTATGACAAAATCCTTACAATAGCTCAAGTCCGATTCTTCACTCACCAAAGTAAATTTGCTACATCAAAAAAATGAAAAACAAAGGTCAATTCATTCTATCTATTTGGACAGCTTTATTATCAGGGCAGCTTTTTGCACAAACCCCCGTTTCAGACTCTGTGGCGATGGGCGCTGGATATGGCAAAGCGGTTTATTACAACATCAGAACAGGCGCAGAAGCATCTTCCCCAATAGACCAATGGCATTTTTCACACACCACCGTTTCGCGCGATAACTGTATCCGCGTGAACCACATGGGCGGTGTAGAAGTGTATGCATACCCTAAAGGTGACAACTCAAAGTTTTCTCAGTTCGATACTTCGGGATGGGCCACATGGAAGAAATTCTATAACGATATCAATGTGCATGAAAAAGGCGCGTTAAACCAAGCCACCAACCCAGGCAACATGTGGGATTTTAGTTGGGGTGTCTATGACCCAACCACCAAAGATGTTACTGGCGACTCGCTCTACCTATTTGTAATCACCCATCCTGGAATAGGTACCGGTAAATCCTTCGTAAAGTTCATGCCCATCAAACAAAATCCCAACGGCGATTTCATCTTCCGTACAGCGATGATGGATGGCACTTATGACAAAACAGATACGTTGTTACAAAGCAGTGCCACCGGCAAGAGTTACAAATATTACACTTTGGGTGTGGGCGATGTATACCCCGAACCGTCACGCGACGATTGGGACTTGTTGTTCACCCGTTACTATGCACTCACAACCCCTCCCGGTGGTGGAACACCCGTAATGTACCCAACCATGGGCGTTGAAAGCAAGCGTGGCACCCGCGTGGCCAAAGTCACCGACTACAACTGGGATATGATAGCCAGCAGCCCAAACCAAACCATCGCGGGCGTGAAAATCCCCGGTACCCCCTCAGAATTGAGCAAAGACCTCACAAAAATCGGGGGCGATTGGAAATCTTTCGATAATACCTCAGGCAAGTGGACCATCCAAAAAGAATGGAACTATGTTGTGGAAAGCACCAGAACCCTCGGCGCGATTAAAGACACCGCATATTATGTGTTGTCGTTCACCGGCTTCACAGGCTCATCACGTGGAGAAAGTCAGTTCCGCAAATTATCACTAACCCCTGGCGCCTCGGCCAACCTCAAGAACCTAAATATTGAAGCAAAATTGTTCCCCAACCCTGTTCAAAATGATTTACTCCTTTGGATTCCCCAATTAAATCAAGAAGCCCAAGTACAAATCATGGCATTGAACGGTCAAATCATACTCGACCAAACTGCCCAGTTCCAAACCGGATCTACCTTGAAATTGAATATTCAAAATTTGCCTGCAGGACAATACTTTTTGAACGTGGTGGCAGGTAGCGACAAAGCGAGTTTGCCATTCGTAAAACACTAATTCCGCATGCGGAAAACGCTTCTTTGGTTGATAGGGAACATACCCGCAGTGCTTTTTTCACAAAGCAAAGACACCCTGTATGATTTGCAGGTGCTAGACCCTGCGAGTGTTTCCTGCTCCGTTAAAGGCGTTGCCGTGAGTGGTGCCACAGAGCAAGTCAAAGTCATTAGCGCCCAAACCATCAAAGAGATGGGTGCCCAAAATGCCGCGGAGGTTCTTCAGAACCAAAGCGGCATTTTAATTAGTCAGGATGCCCAACTCGGTACCGGCATCTCTTTGCAAGGCCTGAGCGGACAGTCGGTCAAAATATTGGTCAACGGTGCGCCGGTGGCCGGGCGTTTGAATGGCAACATCGACATTTCACAAATTCCCACAAACCAAATCGAACAAATAGAAATCATCGAAGGACCGATGAGCGTGCTCTTCGGCTCCGATGCCATGGGTGGTATCATCAACATCATCACCAAACAGCCCATTTTGACCCGCACCAAAACCAATGCGCGTCTTTTCTTGGATGGCACACGAAATACCAATCTCGATGTGGATTTTGCCATTCCGGTGAAGCGACAGCATTCAACGTTGCAGTTATTTGCTGGTCGACATTTCTTTGGCGGCATGGACTTCGACACGCTCACCCGCAATTACGACTGGAAACCAAAAACCAAATATTTTGGGGGATTAGGGTTTCATGTTAGGGGCGATAAATTTCGGCACGACGTCCGCGTCAACCACTTTTACGAAAACATGCTGGATCGCAGCAATGCGGAATTCAACCTAATCACCGTAACCGGCTACAACAATCGATTTTTTACCCAGCGCAGCGATGCAGCGGTTCAGAGTAGCGGCAGATTCAGCGTGGGAAATAAATCCATCAACGCCAAATTCAACAATAGTTGGAACGGCTACCATCGACTCAACACACTAGTGAAAAGAAACTTGGTTACCGGCGAGGAAACACCCTCATTCATTGGCGAGCGCGATACAACCCGAAACCACCTCTTCAACGCCCGAGGATTTTTTGAAATCGAAAAAAAGCGCGTTCGTAAAAACACGTTCATGCTGGGTTACGATGCCAACCACGAAATTTTATCTACAGGAAAAATTCGCGAGCCCAAAAGCATCACTGATGTGGGGATTTTCGCTCAAGGGAAATGGCAACCCAACCATCGCTTGCTCATTCAGCCTAGCTTAAGGGGCAATTTCAACTCCCGATTTGGTGAGCCCATTCTCACAAAAACACAAAATCTTCGCTTCACCCCTATCATTCCTGCCTTACAAACCCGCTATAAAATTGGCAACTCGATGTGGCGCTTGTCCTATGCAAAAGGGTATCGCGCACCGAGCTTAAAAGAATTGTATTTCTTGTTTGTAGACATCAACCACAATGTGCGGGGCAATGAACAATTGCAGGCGGAGGTAGCCCACAATGCCATGGCTTCCTACAAATACCGTCACACCTACCCCAACATCAATGGCAGAATATTGGCCGTAGAATTGAATACCCGCGGATTCTATAACCATGTTTCGCAGCAAATCCAACTGGCGATGCTGGATCAAAGCACTCAGTTGTATCAATACATCAACATTGGCAAAATCAACAGCACAGGGGCAAATCTCGATATCGACCTCACCTATAAAACTCACAGTCGCTCAGCATGGACTACCACAGCCACCCTAGGCGCAGACTGGATCAACACAAGCAGTCAACTGTCCGACTCCAGCGATTGGCAGGGTTTCAATACCATTCAAGGTAAGTTCAACCTGAAATTGAATCACCGAAAAACCAGAAGCAGTGCACAGCTATTCTGTCGGTACAGCGGCAATACCCGAGGATTTTTAGCCAATGGAAATACTTACCAAATTGCGCCCTACACGCTGGTTGATTTCACCCTAAATACCACCATTGCCAACGAATCCAACCACCCAATCATGCTGCAAGCGGGGTGTAAGAATTTGTTGAACGTAACTCAACTTCAAGGTCAGGCCGGCGGAGGCATCCACGGCGGCAATGGCGTTCTGAACATTTCACCCGGCAGGGCCTTGTTTTTGTCACTCAACTTCCAATTTTAATGATCCGCTGTAAAAATATCGCACTGCTAGGCTTGATCGCGACCGCTTTTTTTACCGCTTGCGAAAAACCTGAAAAACTGTATCCACAGCCCAAAACATCTGTTGGACTTCAATCTCAAATTTTTGCCATGGGTGAAAATTACGCCAATCAACTTTGGTTCGATTTTGCAACCCAAAAAACGGAAAGCAATGCGTTTGGCTTGTGGCATTTGGGATTTTCTTGTGACGCAACTACGCCAAGGTTGTGCATCAATGGAGGTATAAGCGCCAGTTTTGGGGTTGCGCGATTCTCTGCCACCAGCGTAGGACAGATTACCACTGTCAGCCTAAAAAGAGCACTCTGGCACTTCGACCACCCAAACGGAGACCCCGATTCTTCCGCTTTTTTGAATGCTTTTTGGCGCGATGGCTCAACATGGCGATGCACCCCCTATACCTATGTCATTGATTTGGGTGATAAAATCATTGATAGCATCCGTTATGTGCAATTGCAACTAATAGATTACAAACCAGGTATTTCCTACACCATCGCCTACGGATTATTGAACCAAAAAACCTTGGATCGCACCGAAACCATTGCCATCAACCCCAACAAAAATTTTGTTTATTACCATTTCAATAGTCATTCTGTGGTTGAAAATGAACCCTTGGATTGGCCCAATTGGGACATCGTTTTTACCACTTACAAGGAAACTGTGCCCGATGCCAATGGCGTGCTTTATCCCTATGTAATTCGCGGGGTACTGATTAACCCCAAGAAGGTTTCAGTGGCGCAGCTCAACAACATTCCCTTTGATGCTGTAAATCTCACCACCGCTCAATCTGTTTCATTTTCCAAAAAACAAGATGAAATTGGTTACGATTGGAAACAGTACGACCAAACCGCCGAGCGATATACCATGGTCCCCAACCGCGTGTATTTGATCAAAACCACAGACGCCATCATCAAAATGAAGTTTGTAGATTTTTACAACGATCAAGGCATCAAAGGGTATCCAAAAATGGCTTGGGAAATTTTGAAATAAACTTTCCTCGCAATTTTTACCGCTTTGGTACAATGTCATTTTTATTTCTCAATTTTTTGAATAATTTGCATGCAACAAGTCGGTTCTCCGATGAAATGTCTACACTTAAAAAATCAAAACTTATTACCTTTACCACAGAATTCAGCCTACCGTGAAATATACAATATTAGCCCTTTCCGCACTTGCCTTCGCGCATGCATCATTCGCCCAAACCGCACCTTCAGTATCAGCGGCAAAAGCGGAAGAACCCCATTTAAAAAACCTCACCCAATTGACCTTTGGGGGCGATAACGCAGAAGCGTACTGGAGTTTTGACAGTAAAGCAATCACTTTCCAAAGCAATTTCAAAACGTGGGGAGTTCAATGCGATCAGATTTTCACATCACCCATCAAAAAAATGGGAATAAAGGATACCACGCGAAAATCTACACTCGTAAGTACCGGTTTAGGTAGAACCACTTGTTCTTATTTCATGCCAGACAACAAGCACATCCTCTACGCCAGCACTCACGAAGGCGACGCTGAATGTCCGCCAACCCCAGAATCAAATGGCAAATACGTTTGGGCTATCTATTCCAATTTTGATATTTATGTCGCTGATTTAAAAGGAAATATCAACCAAAAATTGACAAACGCACCCGGATATGATGCCGAAGGAACCGTTTCGCCCGATGGCAAATCTATCGTTTTTACGAGCACTCGCTCAGGCGATTTGGAACTCTGGATCATGGACATCGATGGCAGCAACCAACGACAAATCACCACGGGATTGGGTTATGATGGTGGCGCATTTTTCTCGCCGGACAGTAAAAAACTCGTTTTTCGCGCTTCACGCCCTGAGACCGAAGAGGAAAAGGCAAAGTACATCGACCTGCTGAGCAAAGGACTCGTAGAGCCTACGAACATGGAAATTTACACCTGCAACGTGGATGGCAGCAACCTCAACCAAGTCACTCACCTAGGCAAAGCAAACTGGGCACCCTTTTATCATCCCGCAGGCAAAAAAATCATTTTCTCTAGCAACCATCACAGCAAAAGAGGCTACGATTTCCAACTGTATATGATCAACGAAGACGGCACAGGTCTTGAGCGCATCACAAACAATAGCATTTTCAATGCCTTTCCGATGTTCTCTCCCGATGGCAAAAAGTTGATTTTTAGTTCAAATAGAAACAATCACGGTACGCGCGACACCAATCTTTTCGTCGCCGAATGGGTTGACTAATTTTCGATGCGATGCTTGTTAAATCAGAGGCACTGGTCATCAAGCGCACCCCCTACACGGATCATTCCGCCGTTGTAAAACTGTTTACCGGAGAGTTTGGGCTACTCCCCTTTTTGATTCAAGGCCTACACGGCAAACAAAATAAGAATTCCCTTTTCCAACCCGGAACCCTCATCGAAGTCGTTTTTCACAAGCAAAATCGCGGTATGATGCGGGCCAAGGAAATCTCGCTGATTTCAGGCTGGGGATACACCCATCACCCACTACACGACCAAGTACGATGGTTTTTTCTTGAGATTTTGAGTCATAGTTTACACGAAGAGCAGCCAGAAGAAACACTATTCGACCTTAGCAAAGTCACATTTCAATCGCTAAACGACGGCTGCAAACACTTACCGATTTTACCAATTCAATTTTTATATAAATTTTGCGATGTCACCGGTCACGGCATTCAAATCACACAAGAAACAAAACGAATTGGGTTCGATATTTTATCGGGGATGCCTGCCACATCAAAGAGCGTTCCTTCCAACATGATCGATGGGGAATTGTGTTCCGCACTAGAAGAAATTTCCATCAACAAGGACTTCACGCTACCGTCCAAACAAAGAAGGAGCCTCGTCAATAAGCTAGTACAGTACTTAGAAATTCACGCCATTCCTGGCAAGACATTGAAGTCGCTAGACATCCTGCAAATGATTATGCAAGAACCGCAGTCGTAGCCTCTTCGTTAAGCATCGCCACCGCCAAATCCACCATATTCTTGGAGCCAATAAACAAAGGCACACGCTGATGTAATTCCGTTGGCTTCACATCCAAAACTCGCTCAGTTCCCGTACTCGCTGCACCACCGGCCTGTTCAACCAAAAACGCCATCGTATTGCACTCATACATCAAACGCAATTTGCCATTGGGTGTGTTCTCGGTGGGAGGATAGAAAAAGATACCACCCTTTAATAAATTCCTATGAAAATCGGCGATCAATGACCCAATATACCTCGCAGAATAAGGTCGGCTCGTTGATTTATCCTTCGTCTTACAATAATTGATATACGCTTGAACACCCGCTGGGAAATCCTCAAAATTCCCTTCGTTCACACTAAATATCTTTCCGTCTGCTGGCGTTTGAATATTGGGATGACTCAAGCAAAATTCCTGAATGCCATCGTCCAACGTAAATCCATTCAGGCCCACGCCTGTGGAATAAACCAACATCGTACTAGAGCCATAAATAAAATATCCCGCAGCCACCTGATGCTTACCTTTTTGTAAACAATCATCGATGCTTGGCGCAGCCATTGGGTTTTTGCGACTGTAAACCGAAAAAATGGTACCTATACTCGCATTCACATCAATGTTAGAACTACCGTCCAAAGGATCCATTGCCACCACATATTTCTCATTTTCAGCACCTTCAACGTAATACACATCGTCGTTCTCTTCAGAGATAATCATACACACCTCACCGCTTCTCTCAAGGTTGGCAATAAAAATATCGTTTGCAATGATATCCAACTTCTTCTGCTCCTCGCCCTGAATATTCGTAGACCCTTGATTACCAAGTATATCCACCAAACCAGCCTTGCGAACATCGCGATTCACCATCTTAGCTGCGAGCTCCAAAGACCTAAAAATCTTACTTAAAGAACCTTGGGCGTCCTTATACAGCGACTGCTGATCAACAATAAACTGTTCGAGGGTGATAACTTTAGAATAGGACATAACTACTTTAACAACAAATGGTATTTATTTTGCAAAACAACAACAAAAACCCCAATTAA
>JBEGUW010000130.1:0-3947 GCA_041178665.1 Bacteroidota bacterium | reverse complement strand
GGGTCGGTTCATATGATTGAGCGATTGTGTTGGTGGTTTCATTTTGTTGGCATCGTAGTGTTTTTGAATTATGTGCCATACAGCAAGCATTGGCATATCATCATGAGTTTTCCGAATGTGTATTACACGCCATTGAAGCCGAAGGGTGAATTTGAGAATTTGGGTTATGTGACCACGGAGGTAAAATTGATGATGGACCCGGCGGCACAGCCGCCGGACGGGTATGAACCACCTGCGGGTTTTGGGGCGAAAGACGTGCAAGATTTGACTTGGAAAAACTTGATGGACGCTTACACTTGTACTGAATGTGGAAGGTGTAGCAGTGTTTGTCCGGCCAATCAAACAGGGAAATTGTTATCGCCGAGAAAGGTAATGATGGACACAAGAGATCGTTTGGAGGAAGTGGGTAGAGGCATTGATGCAGCGAAGAAGTTGGCCCAACAGAATGGCGAGGTTGTAACCATTGCGGCTGATAAAAATGCTGCAGAGGTAGCCCGTTTTGAGGATGGCAAGGACTTGCATAGTTATATCAGTACGGAGGAATTGTGGGCTTGTACAACGTGTAACGCATGTGCTGAAGCTTGTCCGGTGAATATCAATCCGGTGGACATCATCGTTCAGATGCGTCAGTATCAAGTGATGGAAAAGAGTGCTGCGCCGAGCGAATTAAATAACATGTTTACCAATTTGGAAAACAACGGCGCCCCTTGGCAGTTCAATCAAATGGACAAGGGGAATTGGGTTGAAGGGTAAGTTTGTTTTAGGTTGAACGGGGTGCATTTTTTGGGCCTGAATAAAGGAATAGGTATTGGGTCCTTGGTATTCTGAAAAAAGGGAAGGAACCCTCGCAGTTTTATTGTATTTTTGAAGGGCAATGAACACATTTCATTTATTATCTTTTCTGGGTGGCCAAGAAATGATCATTCTTTTGGTTCTCGTTTTGTTGCTTTTTGGTGGCAAGAAAATTCCTGAGTTAATGCGCGGTGTAGGCCGTGGTATTAGAGAGTTTCAAGATGCTAAGAATAACGTTAGCACCGAGATTCGCAAGGGAATGAACGAAGATCCAAAAGAAAACAAAGAGTAATCTTGGAACACTACAGCCGGATTTCAGCAATTCGGGAAGACCTGAACTCAGGCCGTGTGACTTGCGCGGCGCTGGTAGATTATTACCTAAAAAATATTGCGGACAATCAGCATTTGAACGCCTTTTTGGAGGTTTGGGGTGATGAAGCAAAGGCAAGGGCAATAGAAATCGACAGTAAAGTTAAAGCAGGCACCGCAGGTCGTTTGGCCGGTGTTGTGATTGCTTTGAAAGATGTTTTGTCGTTTCGAGGCCATAAAGTGAGTTCTTCCTCAAAAATTTTACAAGGATTTGAATCGATTTATTCGGCGACAGTAGTTCAGCGATTGTTGGACGAGGATGCCATTTTCATTGGTCGTACCAATTGTGATGAATTTGCAATGGGTGCGAGTAACGAGAACAGCGCTTTTGGACCGGTGTTGAATGCTGCGGATCCATCGCGTGTGCCAGGAGGTTCTTCTGGGGGTAGTGCTGTAGCAGTTCAAGCGAATATGGCTCACGCTGCCTTGGGAAGCGATACTGGCGGTTCTATTCGTCAGCCCGCAGCTTTTACAGGGATTGTTGGATTAAAACCTACTTACGGATTGATTTCTCGTTGGGGGTTATTGGCTTACGCATCGAGCTTTGACCAGATTGGTCCGATGACAAAAAGCATTGAGGATTCTGCGTTATTAACGGAAATCATGGCGGGTCCGGACGGACAAGACGCTTCGATGTTTCAGCAGGCAGCACCCAAATATTCAACACCTGCAGCACCGAAAAAGGCAAAATTTGCTGTGATGCGCGAAGCAATCGATGGGGAAGGAATCGACCCTGAAGTTAAATCGATGATGACGGGTTTGATTGCGAAGTTGGAAGCAGCAGGCCATGAGGTGACTTATTTTGATTTCCCCTTATTGGACCATATGGTTCCGGTTTATTATGTGATCACAACGGCAGAAGCATCGAGCAATTTGTCGAGGTATTCGGGTATGATGTACGGCAATAGAAGTGAAAACGCCCACGACTTGGAATCAACGTATGTGCTTTCTCGTACCGAAGGTTTTGGCGAGGAAGTGAAGCGCAGAATTATGTTGGGTACGTTTGTTTTGAGCAGTGATCAGTACGATGCGTATTACGAAAAGGCGCAAAAAGTAAGGCAGATCATTCGCACCGAAACGGATAAAATATTGGCTGATGCGGATGCGATTTTACTCCCAACCACCAGTACACCAGCGTTTAAATTGGGCGAAAAAGCGGCAAATCCTGTTGCAATGTATATGGCGGATTTATTGACGGTTCAAGCGAATTTGGCAGGAAATCCTGCGATATCTATCCCTGGAGGCAAAACGCTTGATGGCTTGCCAATGGGTGTTCAGTTGATGACAGGGATTTTAGAGGAACAAGAATTATTTGATTTATCAAAATTGGTGGAAGAAACCCTGGGATGAGCTTGAAATTGCGAATTTTTATATTGGTAGTACTAGTGTGCGGTTTGGCCGTAGGTCAGAATGATGTGCAGTTGCGTTTGAAAACGATGGAATCCAATGGGGTCCCTTATTTTTATAACAACGACATAGAGATTACCGTGCAGGATTGGTTGAAGAACGAGAACGAAAGCACCTCGATTTTTTATGGTCGTTTGCAGTATTATGAAACATCTATTGATCGGATCGCACAGAAATATGGGCTGCCTTGGTTTGTGAAATTTATTCCAGCAGGTACATCGGGTTTTGAGCCTAGGTATCGCGATGAGAGTGGAGCCGCGGGGATGTGGCCATTGGCATATACGATTGGTAAGAAGTACGATTTGAGGGAAACCGCTCTGTTTGATGAAAGGCGAGATCCTCTAAAGTCATCTGAGGCGGCATGTCAATATTTGCACGATTTGTATCACATTTACGGCGATTGGCTCAAGGTAATTACCGCTTTTAGAATTGGCCCCATTCGTTTGAACCAAGTGATTCATGGCTTGAACGGTGATTTGGATTTCAATCATATTTACGACGCATTGGAACCCGAAGAGCGTTTGCCGGTAATTCAGTTTTATGCCGCGTTGATTGTGTTGCATCATGCCAAACAATATGGAATCAAGCCGTTTAAGGTGGAGACTCAGGATGCGGTTGTTGTGCAATCGGTACCAACGGTTTTACCATTTAAGGTATTGAACGAAAAAGTGGGTGTTGGACTTTCAGACTTGCGCAGTTTAAATCCGGAGTTTAGGGCCGATATGGTACCCTATTTTGGCACGCCATGTAACTTCCGATTGCCTGCTGTTTATGCTAGCATCTATCAATCAAAGAAAGACTCGTTGATATACTGGATAGGCAATAAGCAAGGATTTATTCCCATTATCAAAACGGATACAATTGCTGTTGTTGAAGGGGATTCTTCGATTAATCTGGTGGTGGCTAAGGGCGACCAATCCGTTACTGATTCTGCAGGCGTTACGCCACCCGTTCCCAAGACGATTTTAACAACACCAGCGGATAAGAAAATTTGGGTTTATTACCGGGTTAAGTCGGGCGATGCGGTGTATACTTTGAGTGATATTTTTGATTGTACTCCGGAGCAATTGAAATCGTGGAATCGCGTTTCAGGAAATAATTTACAAGTGGGCGCTTCGCTGAAATTTTACGTGTTGGCTAGTAAAAAAGGATATTATCTGAAATTGAATTCGTTGACTACTGCCCAAAAAAGAAACATAGCTGGCGTTGACTGATGAAACGGTTCCTTGCCCAGTGGTTTCTATTTCTATTTACAGCATTCACCGTCAGTGATACTAGGGCTCAGTTAACCACAAAAATTATTAAGTCGTCAGAAGCCATTTTGGTTGATGGCAAAGCGTCGGAGGCGATTTGGAAAAAGTCTGCGGGCTTGGGTGTGT
>JBEGUW010000129.1:0-17370 GCA_041178665.1 Bacteroidota bacterium | reverse complement strand
AAATAATCCAAAAAATCGTTATCTTTGCACTTTATACAATTATGCGTACCAAAGAAGCCAACGACATACTCAACAGCGCTATCGAAAGTGTAGAGAAAAACGGTATTTCTGCCGAGACCCTTATCCCTCAGTTGCAGGCAGCTCGCGAACATGCACTTCAGGAAAACGATCCTTTGGTGACACGCGCATTGCGTTTGGCCTGGCAGCATTTGGAATCAAACGATTCTTTTGACACTGAATTGGCAGAAGAAATCGAGACTCCAGAAGAGAATTTTGCATATTTCTTGGCTCTTTGCGTAAAGTCAGACAACGCCCTCAACCGTGATGAGTTACGCGTTATGACAAACCAGCTCCAGCAGTTGGCCTAAGCCATTTCGATGCAAGGGTATCGCACCCATATCGCTCGCTTATGTATTCTGCTTTTCCTTGTTTTTCAAGGAAACAACCATCACAAACACTTTGAATTCAACTGGGCCGAACTCACCTCTCACGAGCACGGCGTTGTGCACTTTCATTCGCATGATTGCGATGCACAATCCCACATTTCGGAAGATTGCGCAGTTTGCGATTTCACCAAAGTAGTGGCAGATGTTACACATTACCACCCACTTACCCAACCCGTACAATTTTATCAAATCAATCCACCAGCCATAGCGCCTTTGGTGATTTTCATTTCCGCTGAACAACCCAAGAACAAAGCACCCCCTTGCGTTTAATGGCCTCGATTCTACGAAGTAATTAAACCAAACCGCATGTTTCAACGGATTTTCATTTCCATCATAGCACTTCTTTGCTTTGGCGATAGCATCGCCCAGAGAAAGGACTGTCCCTATTTTTTGCGTCTAAGAATCCTCACCGAAATGTCGCAACCCTTTATAAAAAAAGGAGATAGCGCCAATGCCATCGATCGCAAACCCGCTGAAGGTGCCGAAGTATTCGTAGAATTAAGCCACTCCATCACCCATGCTGATGCCGATGGTTATGCCACATTGAAAGGCTTGTGCTCCACCACCACCGATGTAGAAATTAACTATAAAGGAAAACATCATCACCTGATATTTTTGAGTAAATCGCCTGAAGAAATCGAGTTTCGCGACTGCTATGTTGTGATTTTGCATGGAGACGGGGACAGCAGCTTTGTCATTCCGGGGAAAGAAGACTTATCTGGCGACCCATTTTCAACGGAGACCCTTACCTCGGTTCAGATACGGGCCCGAGCCAATACCCAGGGCGACGCTCTTCACAGTGCGCAACTCCAAGCCATGCCTCTGCAAAATTTGGCCCGATCGCTAGAACCCCTCCCAATGACTCAAACCCTATCAACCGGTATGGGCATCGGCAAACCGGTGGTTCAAGGAATGTTTGGACAACGTTTGCCTCTATTGAGCAATGGCTTCCGAATGGAGGGACAAACCTGGGGCTTGGATCATGCGCCTGAAATGGACTTGTGGGGGGCACAAACGGTTCAACGGCTAAGGGGAACAGAAGCACTGGCCATTGCCGCCGATGCTTGGGGTAACGCCATCAACTTTGTGAACCACTATGATTTTCACCAATTCAACCGTGATTATACCCAATTGCTATCAACCCAAACCAATGGGGGTGGAATCCAAATTGCGGGTCGGTACATACAAGGCAGAGAAAGCCAATCGCCCCAAAAAGACCATCACCCATACGGAAAAGGACACTATTGGCTTTATTCGGGTAAAATGACTGGAAATTACAATACCCCCACCCACACCCTAAGCAATACCGCCACGCAAGAGGCAAGTGTATCGTACGGCAATTTGTGGAACAGCGAACGGGGTTATTGGGGCTTGAAGGCCAAAGCCGAGCGCGAGTTCCATGTGAAAGCCTATTTCTTCCGAGGGGGTATTTTTTCTGAGAGTCACATTGGCAATGTCAACGACCTACTCCTTGCGATGCAAAGAACCCAACCACTGAATGATGCACCATTCAGTTACCGCATCAACAAACCAATGCAGCAAGCAGGCAATTTTCAAGCCAGTTACAACAACCGCAATGAGGTATTGGGTAAATATTTGATACACCACAAATTCGCAATCCAGATGAACCAGCGTTGGGAATTCGACCCCCACCGCAGCAGTGCAAAATCATTTGCTCAGTTGAACTTGTGGCAAGGCACAATCAATCAGTATACCGGTTTCTCAAGGATTCACAAAGCCTCGCAATGGCATTCGAAATGGGTATTCCAGAACACCAGCCAATGGCAGCGATATTCCGGTTATTATTTCCTACCTGATTATCAGCAATGGCAGCCCAATTTGCATTGGCATTTCAGCAACACTACCAAATTGCGTGCACAACACAGCCTGGTATTGCGAAGCGATTATTTGATTCGGAACGTATTCCCCAAATCAAACGGACAGACAACAGAAACGTGGCAGCGGAATTTTGGTCCGTCCGCAGCCTATTCGTTTATCAAAGAAATGGACAATCAGCAATTGCAATTGCATTTCAGCCAACTTTGGCGTGCCCCAGGTATAAACGAACTATACACCCGCGGAGTTCACCATGGGGCGGCTTCTTATGAAGAAGGCAACACCACGCTGAAGCCAGAAACAGGTCAAAAAATCGAGTTGTTATGGTTGTTATCCGGAAGATCTCACGAAATCAGGGCCACTACATTCTACCAGCAATCGCAGAATTTCATCGCCTTATTTCCGATGGCCAACCCCGTCTTAACTGTTCGAGGCGCTTTCCCTGGCTATGAATACAAACAGCTGCCCACGCAGTATGCCGGGGCCGAAATCCAGTATTCGCAAAAATGGGCCAGTCGTGGTTTACAAATCTCGTTGAGAGCAGGCGGAATTTATGCGCGGATAAAGCAAGGTACTGATGTGCGATACCCCAATTTCTTGCCTTGTCCGAAAGGCAGTATCCAAATCAACAAACGCTGGTCGCACGCAACTTTATTGTTAGAAACGGTGGGCGTAGGCAAACAACCATTCTATACGGCGGGTAGCGATTTTCTGCCGCCACCAAATGGATACGTATTATTTAATGCGCAATTGCAGCTAAATACACAAGGACATGATCAGCACGCGCATTGGGTAATTTACGGCGAGAATTTGGGCAACAAGGCCTACCGCGATTACATGGACCGATTCCGGTATTTCACCAATCAATCCGGCATGAACGTGGGCATCAAATGGCTGTACGATGTACACCATCACCAAGAACACAACCACGAAGGCATGCTGCACGATGAGCATCGCCATTCAAACAATTCATCAAAAAACATCGATTAAAAACAAACAAATTTTATTATTAAACATCATGAAAAACACAAACAAAATCAAAAAAAATAACCACTTTAGTTTCTTGGCAGTAGCCGCCATGAGCATTTTAACTGCTGTCACTTTCAGCGCTTGCAACAATAAAGAAGATGAGGGAGAACTCATCACAACGGTGAAACTATCGCTCAGTGTAACCGGAGGAACGCCAATGGTGCACACTTGGCAAGATCTCGACGGTGCCGGTGGAAATGCCCCATTGTTGCCAGATACCATCAAGTTGGGACAAATCACCCCCGGTGGCGATGCCTATGTGGGAACTCTCGAATTCTGGAACGAGCAAAATGGCAACAAAGAAGACATTACCTTGGAAGTAAAAAACGAGGCGCACGACCATTTTGTATGCTATGATATTTCCAGCCTATCCTTGCCTCCTGCGGGTTTGTCGATTAGCGCCACCGACAAAGACAAAAACAACCTACCCATTGGACTATCAACAGAATGGAAGCCCATGGGTAAGGATTTTGGGGTCGTGGTTGTTCGATTGAAGCATCAACCCGGCACCAAAAATGGCACTTGCGTCGTGGGCGACACCGATGTGGAAGTGACTTTTCCTTATAAAATATTGTAATCGCAAGCAATGAGGGCGGCGGATTCCCGCCGCTGCTGGGGGCTCGGCTCCGCCTCGCCCCCTCCAATCACCCAATGAAAAAGCCCCAAATTCGGGGCTTTTTCATTATATTTGTAAAAATCATTTCCATGTCAGACAACCAAGCTTTAAAATCAACCGCCCTCTCTGAGTTACATACTTCATTGGGCGCCAAGATGGTCCCTTTCGCAGGTTTTAACATGCCCGTACTCTACGACAACCTTATTCTTGAACACAATTGCGTGCGCAATGCGATGGGTGTTTTTGATGTGAGTCACATGGGTGAAGTCTGGGTTGAAGGCCCAAAAGCCTATGATCTAATCGAATTTATCACCACCAACGATGTCAGCACACTATACGATGGTCGCGTCCAATACTCTTGTATGCCCAACGCCACAGGCGGTATCGTGGATGACCTTTTGGTTTACCGTTTCAATGCAGAAAAGTATTTGTTGGTGATCAATGCGGGCAACATCGACAAAGATTTGGCTTGGATTCACGAACAGAATAAAAACTACGGCGCTACCATCACGGATGTGAGCCCAGAATACAGTTTGTTAGCGATTCAAGGTCCAAAAGCAACAGAAGCATTGCAAAAATTGACAGCCGTGAATCTTTCTGATATCCCCTACTACCACTTTGTGGAAGGCGAATTGGCTGGATTGCAGTTAATCATTTCTTGCACGGGTTACACCGGCGCGGGCGGATTTGAGTTGTACGTAAAGAACCACGATGCGCGTGCTCTGTGGGACAAAGTATTTGAAGCAGGTGCAGAATTTGGTATCAAGCCAATTGGATTGGGTGCTAGAGATACTCTGCGTTTGGAGAAAGGTTTTTGCTTGTACGGACACGACATCAACGACGAAACTTCACCGATTGAAGCAGGTTTGGGATGGATCACGAAATTCAATCATCCTTTCATGATGAGCGAGCACCACCAGGCGATTAAAGAAAATAAGCCCACCAAGAAATTGGTAGGTTTCGAATTGGTCGATAGAGGCATTCCCCGTCAGTACTACCCCTTGTGCGATGCGAGCGGCGCGGTCATTGGCGAAGTAACCAGCGGAACGATGAGTCCTAGCTTAAACAAAGCGATCGGCTTGGGCTACGTGAAGAGCGAATTCGCTGCAGCGGGTTCTGAAATTTACGTCGAAGTTCGCGGCAAATT
The DNA here is from genome assembly GCA_041178665.1 of Bacteroidota bacterium. Taxonomy (GTDB): domain Bacteria; phylum Bacteroidota; class Bacteroidia; order NS11-12g; family UBA955; genus UBA955. Next base: position 12,296 of record JBEGUW010000129.1, on the reverse strand, counting down.
GCTGAAAGCCACGGTTTGCAAGATTCCTTTTTCATAAGGTTTTCTTATCAAAATATTCAGGAGTTTTCTCCTAATAAATCGAAAAGGGGCGTAATTCAGGCCCCTTTTTCTGTACGGCAAATTCTATTTATTTGAAATGTTGATCAATCAAACCGTAACGCTTCGATTGGATCCAAGCGCGAAGCGCGACTCGCTGGATACAAACCTGCACCCAATCCCACCACAATACAAACCACAACGGCGAGCAGCATCCACTCCCATGGAGCGACAAACCCTGCGCCAAGAGCCAAGCCAACCAAATTACCGATAATCAAGCCCAGCAAAATTCCGCCGGCACCACCGATCTGGCATATCACCACCGCTTCAATCAAAAACTGATTCTTTATCTGTTTTGCCGTGGCACCCAACGCCTTGCGCAAACCGATTTCTCGGGTACGCTCGGTAACCGATACCAGCATAATATTCATCAAACTGACCGCCGCACCCAACAAGGTAATAATCGCGATCACCGTACCTACCCCCGACACCATTTTGATATTCTCCAGCGCTTCCTTAGCCATCGCCGTGCTTTGCTGAATCACGAAATTTTCGTCTTCGCCGGGTTTTAAACGTTTAATTCTGCGCATCAACGTATACGCCTCACTCATGCTTTCGTCCAAATCCAGCACCTTGTCAACCGCCACATTAATCATACAATTGTCCTGCATGCTTTTCATGTCGCGCTTGGCACGGGTAATCGGCACAAAAATCACTCTATCGCCACCGCTCATTCCCATGCTCGAGCCCTTGGTTTGCAAGGATCCAACCACGCGATACGGCTTTCCATTTACCGCAATCACCTGATTGATGGCCCTCCCCATTTTATCGGAGCCGGGAAACAATTTATCTACGATTTCTTGACCTACCACAACCACCGGCACAGCGCGCGTAACCTCGTTATCGGTAAACGTCCGACCCGCACCCAATTCATAATTTGCCGTTTTTAAATAATCTTCATCGATGCCAATCACCCGAACATTAGGGTTGGTTTCGGCCGACTGAAAGGAGGCCTTCCCTGCAAAATCCGCATTAATACTCAAGGCAACCGTAGAATTCCTACCCTCCATCCGCTTCTGAAACTCCCAAGCCTCATCAAACGTAAGTCGCGTATTGTCGTCCACTTCCCCATATCGCTTCACACCCCCCGCATTTTTTATCGTAAAACTCTGCGACCCCATTTTGCTGAAGGTCTTTGTCACAGCGATTTGCATCGCACTGATGCTCGTGAGGATACCCACCAAGGCCGCAATCCCAATGGCTATGATACTCGAAGTGATGACCGCTCTAGTGGCATGGGCTTTTACCGAACCCAGTCCTTGTTTGATATTTTCGGCGAACATCGACATCGGAACCGATCCTTAAAATCAAGAAAACGATTGTCCGCAACCGCAAGTAGACGCTGCATTGGGGTTATTGAATGAGAACCCGCGATTTGCCAATCCATTTTCCCAATCCACTTCCATTCCCAGCACATACATCACATGGGCTTTGTTCATCACCGTTCTGATTCCATCTACATCGTAAAAGGTATCGCCCTCTTCCTTTTTATCGAAAGCCAACAAATAACTCATACCCGAACAGCCTCCACCTTTCACGCCGATGCGCAAATACTGGTCGTCGCTCAATTCCAAACTCGCTTGAAGTCGATGCAATTCAGCCAAAGCAGAAGAAGTAAATTTAACGGGGGCGGTTTCAACAGAAGATATGACGGTTTCCATAAATACAAATTTAAGACAATCGGAAAGGATTCTGCATAAACTTCTCGACGAACGGGTTGTATCTTTGCCCAATGGATATACTTACGATGATTTCCCCAATGGCGATATTCCCTGCCGGAACGGATATGATTTTTATTCTTTGCTTGATTGTATTGCCGGCGTTGTTGGTATTTTTCACAGCCCAATACATGATGAAACAGCATGTATCGAACAGTGTACAGTTGATAAAGACGGAAGTATTAAAAACCAATCACCAGAGTTTCACCCCTTTGAAATTGCAGGCTTACGAGCGTTTGGCGTTGTTTTTAGAGAGAACAAGCATTCCTGTTTTGATCCAAACCTATGCACAGGCTGGTCAAACGGCCCGCGGCTTCGCCGCGGCCGCAACGCACGCTATCAAAGAAGAATACAACTATAATGTATCGCAGCAAATCTATGTGAGTTCTCAAATGTGGACCCTTACAAAAGCCATCAAAGAACAACACCTACAATTATTGCAAAACATTACCGCATCCCTGCCACCCGAAGCCTCCGCCGCCGATTTATGTCAAAAACTCATCGAATTCCTCCAATCCATGGAAGTACAACCCCAAGATCGCGGACTGGAATTTATGAAAAATGAAATCGCCTTAACTCTTGGCCAATAATAGCAACGCAACCATGTCTGAGGATAAGAAAAACAACAGCGGCCTGCCCATTGCCAAAGTCTACGGACCCGCCGATGGAGAGCAACCCGGTCAATTCCCCTATACTAGAGGTGTAAAGGCAGATATGTATCGCGGCCGACTCTGGACGATGCGTCAGTACGCCGGATTCTCTACCGCCGAAGCATCAAACGAAAGATATCATTACCTACTCAACCAAGGAACCACCGGACTTTCAGTAGCATTTGACCTTCCCACACAAATTGGTTACGATTCAGACCATGCAATGAGCGAAGGCGAAGTCGGAAAAGTGGGCGTGGCCATCGATTCGCTGTCTGATATGGAAACCCTATTCAAAGGAATCCAATTGCAAGATGTCACCACCAGTATGACCATCAACTCCACCGCTTCAACACTACTTGCGATGTATGTCGCTTTGGCCAAAAAACAAGGAGCAGATTTGAGCAAAATTGGCGGGACAATCCAAAACGATATATTAAAAGAATACGCTGCCAGAGGTACTTATATCTATCCCGTAAGACCTAGTATGCGTTTGATTACCGATATTTTTGAATGGTGTAGCCAAGAACTTCCGCGCTGGAATACCATTTCTATCAGTGGGTACCATATTCGCGAAGCTGGATCTACCGCCGTCCAAGAACTCGCATTCACATTGGCCAACGGAAAAGCCTACGTAGAAGCAGCCAAGAAAAAAGGGCTAGACGTGAACGTGTTTGGCAAACGATTGAGTTTCTTCTTTAACGCACACAACGATTTCTTTGAAGAAGCAGCCAAATTCAGGGCCGCGCGAAGAATTTGGGCCAACATCATGAAAAGCATGGGCGCAACCAACCCCGATGCCATGATGTTGCGTTTCCATACACAAACAGGGGGCTCTACACTCACCGCACAACAACCGGAGAACAATATCGCCCGTGTTACAATTCAAGCATTAAGTGCTGTTTTAGGTGGCACACAGAGTCTTCATACCAATGGTTACGATGAAGCGTTGAACCTACCAACGGAAAAAGCGGCGAGAATTGCCCTTCGTACGCAACAGATTATTGCCAATGAAAGCGGAGCAACCAGCACCGTGGACCCTTTGGCAGGTTCTTATTACGTGGAACACCTGACAGATACGCTAGAAGCGGAAGCGATGAAATTGATAAAACTCATCGACGAGATGGGTGGTTCAGTGGCAGCGGTTGAAGCAGGTTGGATGCAAGAGCAAATCGCCAGAAGTAGCTACGAAGCACAAAAATCAATCGAAAAGGGCGACCTAATTGTGGTGGGGGTAAATTCGTTTACTTCAAATGAATCTGAAGCGATGCCTTCGTTCAAAATAAACGACAGTATTCGGGTTCAACAAAGCGAAAAAATCGCCCAGGTCAAAGCGAACCGAAATGATGAAATTTTTTCGTCGGCCATCAAAAATCTACACGATGCAAGTGGTACAGAAACCAACCTAATGCCCCATATTTTGGACTGTGTAGAGGCATATGCCACATTGGGAGAAATTGCTGATATACTGCGAAATAGGTTTGGAGAGTACCAAGGATAAGCAATTGTTGTAACGTGTATTTTACATACCATTGAGTACCTTACGAAAAAAAATTAAAAAACAAGCAAAAAAAATTAGCAGTTTGTGAATTTTGTCTTTTTCTTAGCACTCTAGTTCAAAAGTGGAGCAGCACTTTGAATTACAAACCCAATAAATTATCATTAGTTAAACACATTATCGAAGCGAAAAAAAATGACGGACAAAAAGGCACATGAAGTTTCTTGGCAAGAATGCCTTACAATCATCAAAGACAATGTAACTCCTCAGAGCTACAAGACATGGTTTGAGCCAATCAAAGCAATCCGTTTAACCAACAAGGTGCTTACGATCCAAGTCCCTAGCCAATTCTTTTACGAATGGTTAGAAGAACATTACGTGCAACTGCTTCACAAAACATTAAAAAAAGTTATTGGTCCAACTGCCAAATTGGAATACAATATCATCGTGGAAACCTCTGCCCCAGGTCACGACACTACGCCTTACACCATTAACCTTCCAACAGGAAGCAATAGCACCAAATCAGTACAGAACGAATTGGGTATGCCAATCAACTTGGATACGCCCATCAAGAATCCGTTTATCATTCCTGGTTTGAAGCGCATGAATATCGACAGTCAGTTGAATCCTCGTTACACGTTCGATAATTTCGTGGAAGGTGATTGCAACAAATTGGCGAGAAATGCCGGTTTGGCCATCGCACAAAAGCCCGGTGGAACTGCATTTAACCCCCTTATGGTTTTTGGTGGATGCGGATTGGGCAAAACTCATTTGGCTCATGCCATAGGTAACCTCATTAAGCAAACACACCAGCAAAAAGTTGTGGTTTTTGTGAGCGCTGAGAAATTCATCAACCAATTCATCGATTCTGCCAAGCAAGGAAATAATAATCAGTTCATCAATTTCTACCAATACCTAGATGTATTGATTGTAGACGATGTGCAATTCTTCGCCAAAAAAGAACGTACCCAAGAAATATTCTTCCAGATTTTCAACCACCTTCACCAAAACGGCAAACAGATCATCCTGACCTGTGACCGCGCGCCAAAGGATTTGAAAAATATGGACGAGCGTTTGTTGTCGCGCTTCAAATGGGGCTTAAGTGCCGATTTGAATACGCCTGACTTCGATACCCGCGTTTCTATCTTGGAAAACAAAATGTACCAAGATGGTATTACGCTAAATCGCGACGTGGTAGAATATTTGGCCCACAACATCGATACCAACGTGCGTGAGCTTGAAGGTGCTTTGATTTCTTTATTGGCACAAGCCAGCCTTACCCGTAAACAGTTGGATTTGAATCTTGCCAAGCAAATCGTGAAGAATTTTGTAAAAAATTCAACCCGCGAAATCAGCATCGATTACATCCAGAAATTGGTTTGCGACTTCTACAACATCCCAGTTGAGGCCGTTAAATCTAAGACCCGTAAACGCGAAATCGTTCAAGCCCGTCAGATTGCCATGTATTTCACTAAGGACCTTACAAAAGCTTCTTTGAAGAACATCGGTATCTTCTTTGGTGGCCGCGACCACTCAACGGTTATCCATGCTTGTCAGACAGTAAACGATTTGATCGAAACCGACAAAAAATTCCGTCACGATGTGGAGGAAATTGAAAAGCGCATCAAAATCAACACTTTCTAATTACCCCTTCTAACTGATTTAACGAATCGGCATGCCCAAGTTTCATCAGTCGATGCGTTTCGCATTAAACGGACTAATCACTTTGATACGTACGGAACGCAATTTCCGTATCATGAGTATTGTTTCCATTATCGTTGTGATTTTTGGATACAGCCTTGATTATTTTGGCGAACACATCAACCGTTTCGAATGGGCGATTTTATGGTGTGTAATGGGATTGATTTTTGTATCCGAAGGCCTCAATACCGCATTAGAAACCACCATTGATGTACTCCACCCTGAACAACATCCAATGATTGGTCGCGCAAAAGACATGGCTGCCGGCGCAACACTCGCCGCTAGCATTATTGCAATCATTGTTGGGCTCTACATCTTTGGCCCACACGTAATGTCGATCTTGGGCCATTAAAGACCCAACTCTTTGCGCTGTTTGGCATCAATCTCGCTCGGTGCATCAATCATCACATCTCTTCCGCTATTGTTTTTAGGGAATGCGATGTAATCGCGGATACTTTCTGAACCGCCAAACAAACTGCACAAACGATCAAATCCCAATGCAATTCCTCCATGCGGAGGAGCACCGTATTCAAAAGCATTCATCAAAAATCCGAACTGTGATTGGGCTTCTTCCTTGCTAAATCCGAGTAAATCAAACATGCGCGACTGCAGTCCTCTATCAAAAATACGGATTGAACCGCCGCCCACTTCTACCCCATTGATAACCATATCGTATGCATTGGCTCTTACAGCACCTGGATTTGTATGCATCAATTCCACATCCTCTGGCAAAGGACTTGTAAATGGATGGTGCATTGCATGCCAACGGTCACTTTCCTCGTCGTGCTCCAACAAAGGAAAATCTAACACCCAAAGTGGCTTATAATTAAATGGATCTCTTAAACCCAATTCGCTGCCCATCAACAAACGCAACTCATTCAATTGCTTGCGCGTTTTATTCATCTCGCCTGCCAACAACAAAATCAAATCACCAGGTTCGGCACCAAAGGCATCTTTCCATGCTGTCAAAGCCTCGGCATCATAAAACTTGTCGACAGAACTCTTGGCTGAGCCATCAGCTTCTATTCTGCAATAAACCAATCCCTTAGCCCCAATCTGTGGTCGTTTTACAAAATCTGTAAGACCATCCAATTGTTTCCTTGTAAAGGATCCCGCACCTTTGGCACAAATGCCAATCACTGAATCAACAGAATCAAACACTACAAAGTCTTTACCGCTCACCAAATCCACCGGAGACTCTGGGGATTTCAACTCCACAAACTGCATATCAAATCGGATATCGGGCTTATCGCAACCATACAAACGCATCGCATTAGCATAAGTCATACGGGGGAAGGAATCAAAATGCACCCCTTTCACCTCGGCAAACAAATGCTTCGCCAATCCTTCAAATGTGCTTAAAATATCCTCACGCTCCACGAAGCTCATTTCACAGTCGATCTGCGTAAACTCTGGCTGTCGGTCCGCACGCAAATCCTCATCCCTAAAACACTTTACGATCTGAAAATACTTATCAAATCCACTCACCATCAGCAATTGTTTGAATGTCTGAGGACTCTGAGGCAACGCGTACCATTGACCTGGATTCAAACGAGATGGAACCACAAAATCACGGGCTCCTTCGGGCGTGCTTTTAATCAATACCGGCGTTTCAACCTCCAAAAAATCATCATTACTCAAATAATTGCGAATCTTTTGGGCCAAATGATGTCGCATTTCCAAATTCGCGCGAACTACATCCCTCCTCAAATCCAAATAACGATACTGCATGCGAATATCATCGCCGCCATCCGTTTCATTCTCTATGGTAAATGGGGGTGTCTTCGCTTGATTTAGCACCTTCAATTCTGACACTACGATTTCAATTTCCCCTGTGGAGATCTGTTTATTCTTTGACTCCCGCTCAGCAACCTGGCCTATTACTTGGATCACATATTCACGACCCAACTCGCCGGCTTTTGCCAACATTTCGGCGCTGTATGCATCGTTAAACGACAACTGCGTTATGCCATAGCGATCGCGCAAATCAACGAAGGCCATTGAACCCATCAAACGGATTTTAGCTACCCAACCCGAAAGGGTGACAGTATTACCAACGTGCGAAATACGCAATTCACCACAAGTATGCGAACGAAACATAAATGCAAAAATACGACCTCGGAAACGAAATCCCGTGGTGAAAAATGCCAAAGAAAATTATCTTATTGCGAATCGGGCCAACCTTGGGCTTTTATTTCAAATTGGTTGTCGGATTTCGTGCGCAACATATTCTTAGATGTCACATCGGTAGCATAGCCAATCACAGTAAAATCGGGCATCGTTTTGATTTTTTCATAATCCGTCTGACCCACGGTGAAAAGCAATTCATAGTCTTCTCCACCATTTAGCGCCACAATACTCGGATTCAAATCAAACGACAACGCGGTATCAATTGTTTGCGAGTCAATGGGCAATTTCTCCTCATAAACGTGGAAACCGCATCCGCTGGCCTTTCCAAGATGATGCAATTCAGATGCTACGCCATCGCTCACATCAATCATACTTGTGGGCTTTACATCCAAAATCTTCAATAATTCAACGACATCTTTGCGGGCCTCCGCCTTCAGCTGTCGGCCCACGATATAATCGTACTGCTCCAAATCTGGCTGCATGTTTGGCACTTCCAAGAAAACTCGCTTCTCTCTTTCCAAAATCTGCAAACCCATATAAGCACCACCCAAATCGCCGCTCACTACCAACAAATCACCCACTTGGGCGCCACCGCGATACACAATTTTATCTTTTGCCACACGGCCATAGGCCGACATAGATATCACCAAACCGCTTTGCGACGTAGTTGTATCTCCACCCACCAAATCAACCCCAAAATGCTCGCAAGCGATCTGCATTCCTGCATATAATTCCTCCACTGCCTCCAACGAAAAACGATTACTCAAACCCAATCCAACCACAACCTGATCAGCCATGCCATTCATCGCATAGATATCGCTAATAGCAACCGAAATCGCCTTATAACCCAAGTGTTTTAGAGGGTGAAAACTCAAATCAAAATGCACGCCTTCCAAAAGCAAATCAGTGGTCAGCAAACCAAAATGATCCCCGCAATCGATTACGGCACAATCATCGCCAATGCCTTTAACGGTCTTAGAATTTTTTACCTCAAAATGCTGTGAAAGATGCTGAATGAGACCAAATTCGCCCATCGCACCAATCTCTGTACGCTCACTGTTATCAAACATTTTACAAAGATACGCACTACAACGCAACGCAAACATTCTTCACCTCAGTAAAGAATCGCATCGCCTCCAATCCACCCTCTCTGCCTACGCCGCTGCTTTTCACCCCACCAAAAGGCGTCCGCAAGTCCCTAAGCAACCAGCAATTGACCCATACGATACCCATCTGCAACTGCGCCGCCACCTGATGAGCACGCGTGAGATGCTGCGTCCAAACCGTAGCTGCCAACCCGTATTCCGTTGCATTCGCCATCATCAAAACCTCTTCCACCGTATCAAACGGCGTGATCGTAATTACCGGGCCAAAAATCTCTTCCATATTGCATCGCGCATCAAACGACAACCCTTCCAAAATCGTTGGTGCGATATAATAACCGCCCTCAAAACCCTCCGGCTGCAAGGCTCCACCACCACACAAAACTGTCGCTCCCTCACTTTTTGCCAATTCGATATATCCCAAAACCTTTTCAAAATGGGGTTTCGACACGATGGCTCCCACGCGGGTTTCCGCATGCAATGGATCGCCCACCTTCATCTTCAACACCTCAGCAACCAACGCCGATTTCACAGTTTCGTATGCGCTGCGCTCCACAAAAACGCGACTTCCACACAAACAAATTTCGCCCTGATTCATGAACGAACTGTTCACCGTTGTCTTAATCGCCTTGTCCATTTCGGCATCGGCAAAAATGATATTCGGATTTTTTCCGCCCAATTCCAAACTCACCTTCTTAAACATGGGTCCTGCAACACTTGAAATATGCTTTCCCGTCACCGTGCCACCCGTAAACGAAATCGCCTTAATTTTTGGATGCTCTACGATGGCTTGGCCCACGCTACCACCCAACCCATTCACGATATTCAACACGCCATTTGGCAAGCCAGCCGACGTACAAATTTCGCCCAACATCGCCGCCGTAACCGGAGTAAATTCACTCGGTTTAGCCACCACACAATTCCCTGCAGCCAAGGCCGGAGCGATTTTCCAAGTGAACAAATACAAAGGCAAATTCCAAGGACTAATACATCCCACAACGCCAATCGGAGTGCGCAAAGTGTAATTAATGGCCTTGTTTTCCATGGCATGACTTTCACTGGAAAACTGCATCGCCGCCGTGGCAAAAAATCTGAAATTCTGACCAGCACGAATCATCTCATTCTTGGCCAACCACAAAGGTTTCCCCTGGTCGTTACTCTCGGCCATCGCCAGCGTATCACGCAAACTATCAATCCCTTCGGCGATAGCATTCAAAATCTTAAATCGCTCCTCAGCAGGGGTGTTACTCCACGATGGAAAAGCCAATGCCGCCGCTTCATAAGCATCCGCCACATCAGACGCATCTGAGTTAGGAATGTTGCCATAAACACTTCCCGTGGCAGGGTTATAATTGTCCAAAACCGACCCATTGTTGGCCGATTTCATCTCCCCATTGATGTAATTTAATATGTTCATCTTCCGTTGATTAGAAAGTCGCTGTTATTAATTTCGATGTAAATTTCGTAGGATTTTTCAGACGACCAAATCGCATTCTCTTTCACCTGAATTCCATACCCTTTTCTCGGTTGAAATGAAATCCGCAAATCCCTGTCCATAAACCAACTGCGCTGAACAACCGTCCACTGCATGATTTCGATTTTTCCATTGCGATACGTCACCATCAACTCCTGTAATTCCGCCGCCGTATCCCGGGCATTCATTCTTTCGATTTTCAAAGGCCCAGATTCATCAATCGTAGTATCATAAGCGGGTTGTGTTTTAGATTTTTTCGATAGCTCAAACACCGACCACGTTCGGATGGCTTCCAACTCGTTGTTCCATTCCAAAGTGTCGATCGATTCAGTTTCTACCTTCTCCCCTTCCGTCACAGTTTTTGTCATCCCGGGTTGAACTTTTTGCAACCACGCAATTTCATTTTGCGCAAATCGCACAAAAGAATCGGGTTCCGCCGCCGCTTCTACATGAGAATCCTTTCCGCAGCCAACCAACAATGCGACAGAAACAACCATCAAACCCAATATTCGCACTATATTATTTTGTCCAGAAAACTGAGAAAATTTCATCCTTTTGATGCTTTTAACGATCATACAATTAACGACTTACCCGTCATTTCCAAAGGCTGAACTACACCCAACATTTCCAAAATTGTAGGAGCAACATCGGCCAAAATTCCATTGCGTAAATCCTGCTCTTTTTCTTGGGTTACCCACCAAACTGGGACAGGGTTTGTAGTATGCGCAGTATTGGGCGTTCCATCGTCATTCACAGCAAAATCGGCATTTCCATGATCTGCCAAAATGATAAATTCATACCCCATTTCCTCTCCTACCTCAACCAAACGCTGCAAGCATGCGTCCACCGTTTCAACGGCTTTGATGATGGCAGAATAAACACCTGTATGCCCCACCATATCGGCATTGGCAAAATTCAAACAAACAAAATCGTACTGCTCTTGCTGCATTTTTTCCAACGCGCGTTCGGTCAATTCCACAGCACTCATTTCGGGCTGTAAATCATAGGTCGCCACTTTAGGTGATGATGCCATCAATCGCTCTTCGCCTTCAAACACAAGCTCGCGACCGCCAGAAAAGAAAAATGTAACGTGGGGATATTTTTCCGTTTCCGCCGCACGCAGTTGCCTCAGCCCAGCCATCGAAATCACCTCTCCCAACGTCTGCTGCAGATTATCGTTCTCGAACAAAACACCTGCAATCTTATACTTCGCATCGTACTGAGTAAGGGTATAATACTCCAACTTCAATTTCTTCATTCCATGAGAAGAGATATCATCTTGGGTCAGTGCGCGCGTAATCTGTCGACCCCGATCGGTCCTAAAATTTGCATTTATTACAACATCGTTTTCCGCAACCAATCCTTCATTGCCTTTCAAAAAACGAAGTGGGTTCATAAACTCATCGGTAATTCCTTCATTGTATTCGTCGTGAATGGCCTCAATTGAACCAACCGACTTCCCCGTTCCATGGACCAACAAATCGTAGCATACTTTCACTCTTTCCCAACGCTCATCGCGATCCATGGCATAGTAACGACCTACAACAGTGCTAATTTTCGCATTGCTACCCGCAATTGATGATTGCAAATCCTGCAAATACCCAAATCCAGAACGCGGATCCGTATCTCTACCATCCAAAAAAGCGTGTACATAAATATTCTTTAACCCATATTCTTGTGCGATGCTACAAAGTTTTTTAATGTGTTCGATGTGCGCATGAACCCCGCCATCACTCAACAAACCCATGATATGAAAAGCCTTGTTCCCAGCCTTCGCTGAAGCCATTGCTTTGAGTAAAACTGTATTATCCTCTACTTCATTTTGATCAAATGCCTTATTGATTTTCGCCAACATCTGCCACACAATCCTACCCGCGCCTAAATTCATATGACCCACCTCAGAATTGCCCATCTGGCCTTCGGGCAAAC
>JBEGUW010000128.1:0-7629 GCA_041178665.1 Bacteroidota bacterium | reverse complement strand
CACAACGATCAATTCAACGTGGAAGGCAGCAACTATTTCAATATGGCCGGAACTGTGAACTGGGATTGGCTCATCGGCATGGTCGATTTCCCAGCATCAGCCTACGGAAAAACCACCTACCCATTGAGCACCGTGGGCGAAGACGTTTACTTCAACTGCCTGATTTACGGGAAACCCAATACCAACGAAAGTAGAATATTGTTTCAATTCCGCGAGGACGATAATGCCAATGGGAAGTTTGATGTGGCAAGCGACGACCAGTACGACAATGAACTCAGAGTTACATGGGAGGGCTGGAAGTTGGTATCGTTTAAATACACCGATTTGATTCACCTGGTGAATGGCGTTCCTGCACCCAACAATGGCAACAGAAGGCACAATCCAAATTCTTTGGTGATGGTAAGCATGTTGCATTTGGCCAATCCATCGGGAGGCGCGGCGAGCACCAAAATCGACTGTATTATGTTCACCGAAAAAGGTCCGTTAGAGTTATAACGATGATGCATTGCCGAAAGCATAATTTAATCTCACAACTCCATCGCGGCAGTTGGCTTGGATTCGTCTGGGTTTTCCTTGCGATGTTTCCTAGCAGCAGTTTCGCGCAGACGGATACCAACGACATTCAAAAATTGGATACGGTTTCAGTGAAGGGAAAGTGGCTGCATGCCAAAAAACAAGGGCTATACGATATGGCATCGGCCGCTGAAAGTCCAAATATCAATGGATTTTACGCGCTCCAACTGATGGATGAGGATTTAGGACAGCAGGTATGGATTTCCAAAGAACCCAAATGCGTGCAAATCAAAAAAGAAACAGGCAATGCCCAAAAAGGAAACAATTATATCCGTTTAACTTGGGATAAAATCGGTGGCGGATGCACTTGGATTGGTATGGGCATCGGCTGGGACAACTGGCAACCCAAAGACATGAGCGACATCCGCGACGCAGCAAGTTTGTCGTTTCAGTTCAAAAGTACCGGCGATACACTTCGCGCGCTCCCCTTCGCCATCGCCTTTGAAGATTATACCGGCGCCCAATGCTGGCTTGGATTTTCCTCCAAGTTAATCGCCACACCTATTTCTAATAGCAGTTGGACAGAAGTCTCCATTCCACTGTCGATGTTCCCCTTTGAATCCTTCAAAACCGACCCTTCGATGATTAAACAATTTTTGCTTCAACTAGAAGCCGACGGTGAGATTTTAATCGATAATATTTGCCTCAAACCGCTGTAAATTCAAATTATGCGAAAGTCCTATCACCTATTTTTTGTACTATTTTTCTTGTCGATGTCGGCCTCGGCAGTAAACGGACAAAATGAAAAACTTCAACTAACAACTTCTTCATCCCCATTCGACAAACTCATCGCATCGATGTCGTTGGAGGAAAAAGTAGGCCAAATGACCCAAATCGATTTGGGTGTAATCGCCAAAGGAGCGCCATGCGCACTCACACAACCGCAGACCATTGATGCCGACAAACTGCGCATCGCTTTTGAGAAATACCACGTTGGATCCATACTAAATGTCGGTTGTGGCTCAGGGACTATCAGCCTAGAAAACTGGAAACAGATTCACAGCGAAATTGCCTCGGCCAACACAAAATACCTACCCAATGTGCCTGTTTTATTTGGCATTGATGCGATACACGGCGCCAACTATACGCAAGGAGCAACCATGTTCCCCCAGCAAATAGGTCAGGCCGCAACGTGGAACCCCGATTTAATAACTCAAGCCGCCGAAATCACTGCTTACGAAGTTAGAGCAAGCGGGATACCTTGGAATTTTTCCCCTGTTTTGGATTTGGGACGTCAGCCTTTATGGTCGAGGTTTTTTGAGACATACGGCGAAGATGTTTTCCTTGCAAAATCAATGACATCGGCCTGTATTCGAGGTTATCAAGGAATGGAAATGTCGTTGCGAGGCCCATTATTCGACCCCAATTGGAACTCATTGGATATCACAGAATCTTTGCATATCGAGAATTACGCATCACAAGGCATCGACCCTTACCATGTTTCGGCATGTATGAAGCATTTTTTGGGATACAGCTACCCTTTGAGTGGAAAGGATAGAACGCCGGCATGGATATCGGATCGCGAATTGAGGGAGTATTTCTTGCCCACATTTGAAAAGGCGATCAACGATGGTGCACTTACGGTGATGATTAACTCCGGTGAAATCAACGGAACGCCAGTTCACATCAACCCAGACATATTAACCAAATTGCTCCGCACAGAATTGGGATTCAAGGGGTTAGCGGTGACGGATTGGGAAGACATTTACAAATTGCACACGACCCACAAAGTGGCGGCCTCGCTGCGCGAGGCCGTGAAACTGTCAATCAATGCCGGGATCGACATGTCGATGACCCCCAATGACTATCAGTTCACAGAATTGCTCATCGACCTAGTAAAATCGGGCGAAGTACCGATGTCGAGAATCGACGAATCCGTAGCAAGAATCCTATATGTGAAGCAGCAATTGGGCTTATTCAATCCAACCGTTGTCAATTACCCCAATTTCGCGAGTGAGAAACACAAAAACGCCGCCCTCGCCGCCGCCGAAGAAAGCATCACACTGCTAAAAAATCAAAATGCCATTTTACCGCTCAATCCCAACCACAATGTTTTTATTTTTGGGAACGCCGCCAACGACCTCAACATCCTCAATGGAGCATGGTCTAACACCTGGCAAGGCACCGATTCACAGTACCAGCATAATCCTAACTACCACACAATACTCGAAGAGCTGAGAGTCAATAACGCATGGCAAGGAATTAAGTATGGCAAGATCACCCATTTATATGATTCGGATGTCAAAAGCCTGATTACAAAGAAAATGCAGAAAGAAATCAGCAGCACGCCCACCGTTGCTATCTTCTGCCTGGGTGAAAAACCTGGAACCGAAATCCCGGGTAATATTAACGAACTAGAAGCCGACATAGACCCCAATGATCGCGGCATCTATGAATATTTCAAGTCAAAAAATGTCCCCATCATACTGATATTGGTAACTGGAAGGCCTCGCATCGTCACTGAAATTGCAAACGCCTCACAAGCCGTAATCCAAGCCTATTTACCCGGAAATTCAGGCGGAACAGCCATCGTAAATATCCTACTGGGAACCAGCAACCCCTCTGGCAAACTTCCTTATACCTACCCAAGATTCGCTGGCGATGTGGTGCATTACGATCACAAAAACGCGGAAAAAAACGACATCCTTTTTGGCACCAAAGCGTACGACCCCTTGTTCGATTTTGGACATGGACTGAGTTATACCACCTTTACAATGAGCGACCTCAATGTCAGCGAGGCGGAATTTCCATCTGTGATAAAAAATGGCAACACAGTAGAAAAAAACCTTGACGGCAAGGGTTACCAATGTCGCGTAAAAATTACCAATAGTGGAAAAATAGCCGGCAAAGAAGTCGTTCAAGTATACTACCGCGATGAGTTCGCAAGCATCACCCCAAGCAGCAAAAAACTCTGTGGCTTTGTCAAAACTCCGCTTCTGCAGCCTGGTGAAAGCTACCTAGCCGACATTTGGATTCCGCTTTCAAATATCAGTTTTATAAGCAAAGACCTTCAACGCATCGTTGAGCCTGGCGACATCACCTTTATGGTTGGCGCACTCAATCAAACAATCACCCTCAAGTAAATCAAAATGAAAGACAGCATTATCCCCCGCCCCGCAAGAAAAAATTGGCTACTGAATGCCGGCATCGCAGGATTAATCGCCCTGGCCGCCGTTGGAACCTCTTGTGAGCAATCCGATCCGCCAACGGGCAAACAAGTGATCAAGGATTCGGGCGACCTCATTTTCTCGGGTTATGGATGGAAAATCAAATCGAGCACTTTCCCAGTTGGGCCTGGTCCCTGCTACTTCAATGGCGATAGCTGCGTCTGGGTTGACAAGCAAGGTAGATTGCACATGGAAATCGCCTACATCAACGGAAAATGGCAATCCAGCGAAGTCATTAACACCGCAAATACGGGATATGGCACCTACATTTTTACAGTTGATAGCGACATCTCAACCTTCAATGACCGTATCGTTTTGGGCTTGTTTACTTGGGACAATAATACCTTTATCGATCAAGGAAATAGCGAGGTTGATATAGAATTTGCGAAGTGGTTTAAAGCATCGGACACACTGATGCTCACAACTTCGGTTCAGCCCGTTTCATTTGAGAATTCTACGCCTTATTCTGAAAGATCTTACAAGCCCGTAATGCAGGTAAGCAAGCTTAAAAAAACAACGACCCACGCTTTTAAGTGGACACCCGATGAAATTACTTGGTCGAGCTATGCGGGAGATCAATTCCCAGGTACTGAGCAAATTGCTTCATGGCGATTCGATAAATCAAATCAATCAAGAGTAAAGATTGAAGGAGGGATTTCCTCTAAACCGATTGTAATTCCAGCGCCAGGGGCTACAACCAATGCGAGGATTAACCTTTGGCTGCTCAATGGGTTGCCGCCAGGCGACAATAAGCCAGTGGAGGTGATACTGAAATCATTTGAGTTTATTCCCTATTAATAATATCAAAAAAAGAAAGGGGGCCAATTGGCCCCCTTTCTTTTTGGAAATATAAATGAATGATTATTTATTCAACACAAACTCCTTACGGATCGTGCCTTTAGAAGTTGTAACGCTTACCATGTAAACACCAGCAGAATGAGCTGTCATATCAATGGTTTCGTTCACCGCAGCACCCGTCAAAGTCTTGCTGTACAATTTGTTTCCTCTTACATCATAAACAACAACACTTACTGTTTCTTTCTGTGTCAATCCCAAATTCAAGTTAATCAAACCTTGGGTTGGGTTAGGATACAAATTCATAGATGCGATGTTTACCTTGTTCAAACCTGAAGTGGTAGCACAAACATCACAAGACTCATAACAAACCGCTTTCAATACAGTTGGAGTAGTGGTTTTTAAGAAACGGTTAGTGAAACCAGAAGTAGTCTTTGTGCATGAAGTACCCGCAGTCAATTTCTCATCAAATTTCCAACCATCCAAAGTGAACTTGTATTCGATAGAATCAGCAGCGATTGGCAATTTCACTTCCCAGATACCATCTTTGTCAGCATCAGTCATCACATTGCAAGTTCCACACCATCCGTTGAAGTTACCGTTTACGTAAGCACTAGTAAATGCAGCGCCTGTGTAATTCTTCATATCCACCTTGAAAGTAACATCATTGGTACAAGCATCGCAGCTAGCCCAACAAACGTTGTCCAAAGTCTTGTTACCTGTCAATTTTACAAAACGATTTGTGTAACCACCTGTAGTTTTAACACAAGGAGTTCCCGCAGTCATTTTCTCATCATCTTTCCAGTTGTCAACCTCGAACTTGTATTCGATAGAATCATCAGTCAATGTCAAAGTAGTACTGTAGATTTTGTCGCCATCAGGATCCGTCATTTTGTTTGCATCTCCAGACCAGTTGTTGAAAGTACCCGCTACAAACACATCAGTGAAAGTCTTGGTGTACTGCTTCATGTTGCAATTGAAAGTAACCGTTTTGCTGTTCACTTTAACACAAGCAGCACAGCTATTCCAACATACAGTAGCGATGGTCACTGCATTACCGGTCAATTTGATAAAACGATTGGTGAAACCTGAAGTTGTTTTGGTACAAGAAGTTCCTGCGGTCAAAGCTTCCTGACCTGTCCATCCATCCAAAGTAAATTTGTACTCGATAGAATCCGCTTTGATGTTTACAGTACCTTCCCAAACACCATCTTTATCGGCGTCAGTTAAAGGGTTCGATGATCCAGCCCAACCGTTAAAAGTTCCATTTACAAACACACCAGTAAACGCAGTTCCTGTGTAATTGTTCATGTCCACTTTAAAGGTGACATCTTGTGTTGATTGACCTATCGCGCTGAGCGCCAAAAAGCCAATCGATAATAATGAGTAGAATTTTTTCATTTGAGTATTTTTTAGTTTATAACAAACTTAATAAAAAATTAATTATTGTAAATTAAACAATAAGATTTACGAGGAAAATCCTTTGTTGTTTAAAATTTAACATTACATTTTTATACAAAAAGCCACGCGGACCATCAGCAAAATCAGCAATGCGCAACTAACCGACATACAACAAGGCTTTTGTCATGAAATTGTCATAAAAATTTCCTTAGTCCTTCAGAATCACAACACGCTCCACAAACGAACCATGGGGTGTGAAAACACGTACCAAATAGTCGCCAGCATACAACTTTCTGACATCAAAATGAGCCATCGTACTGCCTGGAAATATGGATTGAACCGCAATAATTCTGCCTTGCAAATCGATCAATTCCACCTTCACAGCTTGTTGCTGACCATTTGAAATCTGAACGGCCAATACCTCAGACGCTGGATTTGGCATGATAGAAATCTTAGGCATTTCTTTTCCCATCACCAATGAAGTGCTAGGGGTGTAAGTACTAACCGTTTCTGTGATTGATGTCACCTTGGCTGCAGTCCGAACCCCATAAAAAGTAGGACCTACGATATAAGGATAAGCCGAATTCCAATTCGCATCCACCGTAGCAAAATAGCAATAAATCCCCTTTGGATATTCAGGGGTCACGCAGAAACGACCATTGTGATCATCCAAATAATCAGGCAAAGAAGCACTCGGCGCGATATAACCGTAATCTTCGCGGAAATAACCCAGTGGATACGTCGTGCTCACCGCCGGGCCGTCAATCACATCTGAACCATTCGCATACACCGTACGATCCGTAATATTGCGCAAGAAGTAGCTCGACTTCATACGAGTAATCCCACCCGTACCATCGGCATTTTTGTATCCATAGGCGCCATAAATCGGGAATCCATCCACAGTATAACCCAACAAAGGCGAATGCTTGGTGCTGTCCAAAACATACAGTCCATCGGCAGCATACAAATCACAAACCGTAGAAATCACCTTGCGATCCAAGTTAAACGCCGAAGGATTCTGATGATGGTGGTAATTTCCCATGGCTGGATGACCTTTTGCGCAGTCGAAACCCAATCGCTCACCCACCACCGCATCGCGGTTCCAAACGTTATCGCCCATACCCATCAAAGGTCCGCCCTTCAACGCCTGCAACGCATTACTCCAACTTACACCATCGCGATAATCGAACAAAGCCACACCATTCATGAAAATTCCAATATTCCCGCCCGTAGTATTCGTGGGGGTTCCAGTATTTTTCACTGGCTTTAACGATATCTTAAAAATCGCATTTTGCGACGATGCCAAACTCGGGTTGCCATCCAAAAAAGGCCCCGTGATATACGATGGAATCCCATTGGTGGAAACATAAACCCAATCCGTAGAATACTGAACCTTCTGAACATTCGCCAAAACCGCGTCATTCACCGGGGTTGAATTCCCCTTCACATAATGTCGTCCCTTGATATTCGTGGTGTTCTGAATCCAATTAACGATGGCAGGATCGGTCTGTGCCGCAGTCTCAGAAATCAACAAAGCAGCGAAAGCGATAAAAAGTAATTTTTTCATACGGGTCTTAAGACGACAAAAATGCAAATTTCCTTCGCTATTCGATGCAATTTATTTCGATTTTTTGATTGATGAGGAATTGGTCGATGCACCAACCTAGCAACTACCGTATAACTGGCAACCGCT
>JBEGUW010000127.1:0-5149 GCA_041178665.1 Bacteroidota bacterium | reverse complement strand
TGACGCTTTTAAAGTGATTCAATTGCTTCTCCACTTTGGCCTTGTTGCTATAGTCAAAGCCATGTCGTTCATGCTGAAGCCACATCCCTAGCATCACTGTGAGTCCATGTTTTTGCGCATTGTCTAGGATGGTTTGGGCTTCCTCAACACCCCAGGTTCTAATGGAATTTCCGCCAATATTTACTACGATGTCTAAATGGGTGTCACCCCCGGCGCCTTTGACGTAGTAGGGTTTGCCATCGCGCAGCATTTCCCAGCCTTGAGGGGTTTGGCGCACCTCTACTTTAACGGCTTGGGCCTGCGAATGGATGGAAATTGTGAATGCTATGAGGGCGATTAAGTACTTCAAGGTTCTGGTTTTAAAGGTCAAAAGCAAAGTCACTGCTAGAAAGTTTGCTATATTTTTTTGCGTTGTACTTGAATAATTTTGCGGGTCTATGGGTAACGCTAGACTGTTTTAGTCCGGTATCGGTGATGAAGTCCATGGATAGGATTTTCTTTCTGAAGTTCCTCACATCGAACTCGGTTTCGAGTATTGATTCGTAAAGCTTTTGTAATTCTGTGAGTGTGAAATATTTTGGGAGTAGCTCGAATCCAATGGGCTGACGTCGGATTTTGGTTTTCAGCTGATCTTTGGCAAACAAAAGGATTTCATTGTGATCGAAAGGAAGATCTGGAATTTCTGAGATTGGGAACCAGGCGGCTTCTTCGGCCCACGACGATGGGTGAATGTTGTAATCCTCAATTTTGATTAATGCGAAATAGGCCACTGTGAATACACGACCAAATGGATGTCGGTCCACCTTCCCAAAAGTATGAATTTGTTCCATGTAGACTTTGTCCAAACCGGTTAGGTCTTGTAGGACTTTTTCGGCTGAGGAGGAGAGGTCGGAATCCAAACTTATCAAATCGCCGGGGAGTGCCCAACAGTTCCGATAAGGGTCGGCCCCGCGATAAATGAGCAATACTTTAAGGCCCGATTGATCGAAGCCAAAGACAACGTTATCGACGGAAACAGCGGCTTTAAAAAAGGGAATTAGGTTTGGATCCATGGGATGTTTCGCGATGCGTAAGGCGAATATATTGTAAAATATACAATAATACCAAATGCGCCCATGAAATGACGGATTGTTTACCTATTTAGGGTGTAAAGTTCAACCGAAATCGATTGAACTTTGGACTGTTTAATTCGCGTAATTGACCCATTTGCCTCTTAGCGTTTGCATTTTGGCTTGGGGGTTTAGGGTGTTTTTGGCTTCAACGACAAAGGAATAGGTTCCAGGGGTTAGAAGTTGTAGTGGGACCCCTGAATTTTCTTTGGTTTGGAAGACCATCTGTCCGCTCATGTTATAGACGGTGAGTTGCTGAAATGTGTATTGAGAAGAAATGAACCGCAGCTGATTTGTCCATCCGAAGTGTACCGGATTGATATCGTTGGTACCGGAAAATTCCACCACTTTTACCTTTTTGGTGGTCACGCCATAGCAGCCATTGGGGTGGAAAGATTGGGCTGTGATTAGGTAGTTGGCGGGGGCATTGGCGAACGACCAGTTGATGGGGTTGAGGTTGGCGGTATCGTCGGGGTTGCCTGTGCCAAAGTTCCAATGAATGCGCGTTGCTTGGGTATTGGCGGTGAAGTTGAAAGAGGTTTTGGGCAACATGATAGCGGTATCGGGGTTGGATGAGATGGTAATGGACAACGTGTCTTGTACCTTAATTGCGATGCTAGATTCTTGATAGCAGGGTTTTGATGTTTTGTAGGAAATGAGCCAGCGGCCGGAGGCCGCGGCGGGCTGGAACTTGTTATTGATAACCCCTTTGCTGAATCCATTTTGTGTACGACTTGTATCGCCGTTGAGACTCGTTACTTTCCAAGTGTAAATGGTATCTGCCGATTGTCCGGTGGCCAGTTTTAAGCCCTTATTAAGGTCCATGGGAGCATTGTGCGGACAAGCCAAAGTATCGCCCTGATAGTTCGCCAAATAAAGCTGCACCGATGTCACGATGGTGGTATCGCAGTAACGACAGCCCAAAGCAGAGTCGTTGGCGCAAGCGCTGATTTTGTATTTTCCCACCGCAATTGAATCAGGATAGCTCAGTAAAATGGCTTTCCTCGGCGTGGTGGTCGTGTAGCCAATTTGGGCATTCGACTTGGTTGGGCTCGATAATAATGTCCAATCGAAAGGCGATGCTTTTTTTGGCGATTGCGCTACGATTTTTTCCATCAATAAACCCGGCGTGGTGGTGCATACTTCAGCATTTCTTGTCAACGAAAACTGTGGTCGATAGATGAAGTCGATTGTATTTGTATCGCGACTCAAGCAACCCAATGTATCGTAGGTAGCCACAAACGTCAGTTTGATAAAATCGGGTATTTGGGGTTTTGGCGGCGCCTTGATTTTGTAGTTGTTCGGGCCGATGCTATCGAGGTATTTCCCGTCCAAGCATCGAATACCAGTTTGTCCGCCGCCATAAATCATGTCCTTGTTCATTGGATCAAGCAGTGAAATACTCTTCCAATTGCCACAAGCCGGAGCAAGTGGTTTTGTCTTCCATTTCAGGTCGCGCGAGATGATCTGTGTAATCCGCAACTCTCGAGTTAGGGTGCAGCCTTTTGAGTCGGTTATCGTGAGCAGTACTATCGAATCTTTTTGGAGCGATAATGACTGCGACGATGTAGTTCCTAGTTTCGGTAGCTTACTCAGGTTGATATTCCGGGGATTGCCATAAGTGTAAGCAGTATTATAATCTACACCATACCATTGGTAACTGAGATTCCCTGCGGGGTGAGTTAGGTTGTAAGGTTTGGCAATGAATGTGGCCGACGGACAGTTGAATGTATCGGCGATGGGCTTGTAATTTCCCAATGAAAAATCCACTACGGTGTCGGTTAGCGTTAATGTAGTATCGTAAAAATTAAAACAGGATCCCACGTTCGACATCAATGCTTTGATGCTGTATTTTCCGATGCCATCCATATAAATCGTATCGATGTCTTTATAGGATGTGGCTACAAAGTTGCTTCCCGTTTTACTGATTTGCCACTGACATTTGGCACCGGGTCCGCCGCGTAAATTTTTTGTTTTGATTTCGATTTTATTGCAGCCGAGGTATCGAACCGTATTGGTGGCTTGGGGGATGGGGTAGACCCGTACTTGAATCGTATAGCTCATTTCCAATGGAGGAGAGCAGTGCTGGTCAACCACCTTTATTGGTATTAGATATGGCACATAGCTGGTGTCTGCGTTGGTTGGAGTCCAGCAGATTTCAAATGCTCGTGTGTAATTGTTTGGAGCATAGACATTGAATGGGCTGCCGTGGACATTTTTTACCGTGTAGGAGAGCAGTGAATCAAATTTACTCTGTTTTGGTGCCGCCATGATGTCGTTCATTTGAATGACTTTGTTGCAGTATTTGTTCCCAACGCAGATGTTAATGGGTTGCCCCACGAGGGTGTTTATGGAGGGGTTGTTGTTATCGGCTGGCGCATCGATCGCATAAAGAGGAACTTCCCTGAAGTATCGACAAATCAGGGCCCATTTGCCGGTGGTATCTCTTCGATATTCGTTGATGTGATAGCTAAGAACACCGTAGTCGCCACTGTTAATTGGAGAGAAAGTGAAGTCGCCGCTTAACGTATCGAAATTGACACCTCGAACAGGGTTCGTAGAGCCATTGTAACTGCAACTTGTGGAAGTGCTGGGCACGCAAACGGGATCCAAGGGTCGTAGGTAGTTTTTACTCTTGGAATAGGTGCAGGTTGTATTTGCGTAAGGGGTGATGGCATAGCTTGGCATTTGGACAAAGTGCAACCAATCGTATTCGGTGGTGTCTACGATGCCTTGCGCGATGACCGCTGTCCTGTAAACGGGAAGGTTGTGTGTTGGGTCGAATACGGAAACTGGAGCGATGTTGGTTTTGGATTTGCATCGATTGAGATTGCCGACGTAGAGCGTTGCTGCCGTTAGGAACATATCAGAGCAACCGCCGGATGCTAGCGTATAGAAGGCGTGATAAAAAGAGTTGTGATAAAATGTAATTTCTTGACAAGTGCCGCTGCTCAGGGGCTTGGTGAAGGTTGTGGAGTTTAAATCAGCGGTGCATTGATAGGTGTATTCTGTAAATGTATTGACGCCGCAACCGGTGCTTGTTGAGCATTTGGTATTGGTTTCACGGCTGCTTGTTTGTGACATCGAGAGTTTTGTTGTGCCGCACGCACCTTTAAAGCCAAATTCGACATTTAAGGTTGTGGTTGATGGGAAGGACATGAGTGATGCGCAGGGTTTATTTGCGATCAGGGTAACCAAGTATTTGTTGTTACCGATGTGTGAAACCTTCATTTCCCCTCCCGCGGCATAGGCTGCTTTGGCAATTTGAAGGGTGTTAACGACAAGAAATAGGATGAATAGTAAACGTTTGGTCATGCGTGTGTTATCAGTGAAAACTTAGACACAAATATCGAGAGTTTCGTATCTTTGTAAAAATAAAAAATACACATATGCCTTATCCAGAAATGCTAGTAGCGCCGATGCGTGCCGAATTGACAAACCAAGGGTTTACCGAGTTGAAATCTGCCGATGAGGTAGTTGCGTTCATGGAGGGTAACAATGATACTACTTTGGTGATGGTGAATTCGGTGTGTGGTTGTGCGGCGGGCTCCGCCCGCCCGGGTGTTTTAAAGTCGTTAACAGGCGCCAATAAACCCACCAAAATTGTTACCGTTTTTGCAGGTCAAGACTTGGATGCAGTGGCTAAAATCCGTGAATATATGGCTCCTTATCCGCCATGTTCGCCCGCTGTGGCTCTGTTTAAAAATGGAGAAGTCGTTCACATGGTAGAACGCCACATGATTGAAGGCCGCACCGCCGATATGGTAGCAGACAACTTGATGTTTGCCTACGATCAGCATTGCTAATATGACCTCCAGTTTGGTGTTGCTGCAATTGCAAAACTACCTCGTTGAGGTGGAAGCCCTATGTAAAGAAGTCGGCGCATTTCAAATGCAGCATTGGCAAACGGTGAAATCGATTGATATTGCCGACAAAGGACTCAACCAATTGGTGAGTTTTGTTGACAAGGAATCAGAACAAAAACTTATGGACGGGTTATCGGCGATTTTGCCCGGTTCCTGTTTCATTGGCGAAGAATA
>JBEGUW010000126.1:0-9377 GCA_041178665.1 Bacteroidota bacterium | reverse complement strand
GGGTACGTAATGCGCCCATGTCATCGGAGATTTTGTTGTCTAGCACCTTTGAGTAGATCTGCGTAGTGGATATGGAGCTATGACCTAGCATTTTGCTTACAGTCTCCATTGGAACACCATTCCCCAACGTTATTGTAGTAGCAAATGTATGGCGTGCTAAGTGTGTGGTTAAATTCTGGCGTATGTTGCAGATGGTTGCAATCTCTTTGAGGTAGGCATTCATCTTTTGATTACTGAGCACAGGCAGAAGTTTGTCATCAGCAATGCACTTGGGGTGGTGTTTGTAGTTGTTGATGATTTCCATGGCTCTAGGCAGTATTGGTAACCGTGTACGGCTATCTGTTTTCTTTCGATGGGTTTCTATCCACGATTCTCCATCTATACCTGTAATGATGTTGTTTCTGCTCAACTCAAACACATCAACGTAAGCCAATCCTGTGTAACAGCAGAAAACAAAAATATCTCTCACATTAGCAACACGCTCAATGGTGAAATTGTGCTTGTACAAACGATCTACCTCCTCCATGCTTAATGCATGCCTTTCCACCTCTTGTAGCCTAAATTTGTAGTTAAGAAAGGGATCTTTTGTCATCCACTCATTCTTTATTGCAACCAATATTACAGATTTAAAAATCTTGATGTACTTGCACGCTGTATTGGGGTTGTTGCATCTAGTAACCCGTAGGTAATAATCCAATTCAGTCACAAACTGAAAGTTTATACTGTTCAGTGGTATGTCATCAATTTGGAGATGATTCTTCATGAATTCAAAGACATGGTTTTCCACTGTCTCATATCGGGTGATCGTGCTTTTGGAGAATTGGATGTCTTGCAACTTGCGTTTGTTTCCTAAATGATAAGCAAAGAGGCCTTTCAGTGTGATTGCATTTGCTTTTGTACCCATCATGGCATTTTTAATAGCATTTGCTGTGACTGCGCTATCGCTTGTTGAGAGTTCCCTGTATACGCTGTATACTTGGTTTCGGATAGATTCCAAATAAGCATTGAAGTGTCTCGCATCTTCGGTAGTGCCTTTGTACTTCTGTTGACCTGCAATCCATTTACTTGGGGGAATGCTTCTTTTGGTTGCAATTTCAGTCCGTTCTCCATTCACCGTGATGCGCAAGTAAACAGGGTAAAGGCCATTCGCTAATACTTTGGTTTTTTTGACATAGAACAAAATGCCGAAAGTGGGTGTCATTTGTGGTGAAAAATCTTTCATAAAGTTACGTTTTCTTAGGGCGTAATTCAAGATTTTTACTTTGTATAATTACCGAACTATCAACATCTTACAGCGTCCTAGGTGGACTTTTTGAGATTCGGATTTTAGTCCACCGAATCACTCACCTAGCTTAAGAGGGAATCAGTGGAATTCATGCCATAAATGGCACAAAAAACCCCAAATTCGCTAGAATTCGGGGTAAAAAATGCCTTTAATGGCTCAAGTTGTGGAATTGGGGGGAGTCGAACCCCCGTCCGGCTATGCGACAGCAAGCGCTTTCTACATGTTTAGGGTGAGATTGATTTTCGAGAATCGGCCGGCTCTACCCTAGCCAACGTGATTCCTTAACCAACTTTGTAATGAGCCCCTGCGTTGATGGTTCAAGGTCATACCTGAGCGGGTCGACTACCCCTGACGAACATCGGCTCAGATAGAGACATTCGGGGTAGATGGCAATTACTTAATCATTCCGATTAGGCAGCCATGGCGTAATTAGATTCGCCTCTTAAAAGTTTGAAGGCTGAGATTTTGGTGCAAACCTCCCACGCACCACATGCTTACACTGCAATCAATCATCCCGTCGAATCCAGTCAACCCCATTACAGTTCCACAAATTTCGTCATTTTTCTTTTGATTCCTTAAAAAATTGATTTAATTCGTAAAAACTATATTTATACAAACCTATGAAAATGAGATTATTTGCTGTGATTTTTGTGGCGTTGGCTACTATGCAAGGATGTACCTACTCCGAAGGTCCAAGTTTGTCGTTCCGTTCTAAGGCGGGCCGTTTAGATGGTCGTTGGAATTGCACTTTTCTTGAATCAAAATCTGCACCCAAAACAGGGGATTCTCTAATCTATACTTTTGATAAAGAAGGTGTTGGTATTGCAATTACCAAAACACAAATTACACCGGGTATTTACAATACGGCTTCAATTGATTTGGCTTGGGTATGGGGTGAAACTAAAGAGAATATTAGCATCGAACAGACTTGGGCCGGTGTGAAATTGGGCACCAAAGTATATCGTATTTTGCGCATGACCAACAAGGAAATGTGGTGGGAAAACCCATCCGACAAAACCAAGCGCATCGAATTTAGTCGGATCGACTAATTATCCAGCCAACAGCTCAATTGTAAAACCCGCTTCCGAAACAGCGGCTATCACTTTGTGACCCATTTCATTGGGACTGACCTCAGTTTCCACGGTTAGAATTTTTTCTGCAACTTCCGTATTCACTTGCCACGCGTCGATATCGTCGAGTGCGTTTAAGAACGGCGTGACAGACTTGATACATCCACCACAGTTGATGTTGGTTTTGAATTGAATTTGGTTCATGTTATTTTCTTTTTTGCGAGCCAGAGGCTGTTGAGTACGACGGAGATTGAGCTAAACGACATTGCGGCGCCAGCGATCATTGGGTTAAGTGCATATCCGAAAAGGGGATAGAAAATTCCCATGGCGAGTGGTATGGCTAGGACATTGTATCCAAAGGCCCATATCAGGTTGATGCGTACCGTTTTAAGGGTTTGTTTAGACAGTTCGATGGCTTTGGGAATTTGGGTTATTTGTCCGCCAGTTAGGGTGATCGCCGCCGATTCCATAGCCAGTGCTGAGCCTGTTCCCATTGCGAAGCTGACATCGGATATGGCTAGTGCTTGCGCATCGTTAATTCCATCGCCAACCATGGCTACAACACGGTTCTGAGATTGCAGCATTTGAATATAATCGAACTTTTGATTTGGCAGTGTTTCGGCCACCACGTGATTGATGTTGAGTTGATCGGCAACGGCCTTTGCTGTCTGAGCATTATCGCCGGTGAGCATATGAATTTGGATATCAAGGTCGCGCAGTGCTTGCAATGTTTCCCCGGCAGAATCTTTGATTGGATCTTTGATGCCGATGATGGCTAAGATCTGATTTTCTGTACGCAAAGCGATGGTCGTTTGGGCTTGATTCAGCAACCGTTCCGAAATTTCTTGTACCTTTTGATCGATGTTCAGGTTTACTGTAGTCGCAATCCATTTCCATGAACCGAGGTGGTATGGAGCATCATTGATTTGGGTTGTGATACCTTTGCCAGGCAGATTGGTGAAAGATTGGAGTTCGTAATTTGCGGCGGTTGCATCGGATAATGACAGTCCTGCAATATGTTCGATAATGGCTTGGGCGAGTGGGTGCTCCGATTTACTTTCAATACTTTTTAGGATTTGCAAAATTTGTGTTTCGCTATGTTCGGCGGTTTGGAAAATTTGCATTTCGGCCACCATCGGTTTGCCTAGGGTAAGGGTTCCGGTTTTGTCGAACACGATATCGGTAATTTTATTTGCCAATTCCAGCGCTTGCGCATCTTTGATCAGAATTCCATGTTTGGCACCTTTGCCGATGCCTACCATCAAAGCGGTTGGGGTAGCGAGTCCGAGAGCACAGGGACAGGCGATGATTAGAACGTTGATGAAGGTGGTAAGGGCAAATTGGGGCGGTGTGTTGAAAGGGAAAAAGTACCAAAACAGTGCGGAAACGACGGCGATGAGGAAGACGGTTGGGACAAAGATGGATGAGATTCGATCGGCGAGTTTTTGAATTTCGGGTTTGGATCCCAGGGCTTGTTCCACGCGGGCAATGATTTGGGCGAGTAGGGTTTGGTTGCCAATTTTTTGAGCGAGTATTTTTAGTGTTCCTTGCTGATTTAGTGTCCCAGCGAAAACAGGACTGCCTTTTTCTTTGAGCGTGGGGATGGGTTCGCCGGTGATGGCGGATTCATCGATATAGGAGGATCCGGATCGCACTTTTCCATCTACAGGAATGCGTTCTCCGGGTTTAATAATTACGAAATCGCCCAGGATTATTTCGGCGGTGGGGATGGTGATTTCTATGTTGTTTCTGAGAACGGTTACTTGGGTGGGTTGCAAAGAAAGTAGGTCGTGAATGGCCTTTGCACTTTGGGTTTTGGCTCGTTCTTCTAGGTATTTTCCGAGCAGAATGAGGGTGATGATGACGGTGGCGGACTCAAAATAAAAGTGAGGGTGGTATTGGTGTGCGGATTGACCTGTTGCGTGGTGGTTAGGGGTAGGATTTGCATCGAAAAGAGACAGGTAATACAATACGACTTGATAGCTACTATAAAGGAATGCGGTTGCGGTTGATAGTGCCACCAAGCTATCCATAGTGGTCTGTCGATGTTTGATTTTTTTGATGGCGTTGGTATAGAAATCGCGGCCACTGAAGAGGATAACGGGGAGGGAAAGTAGGAATTGGATGATGCCTTCATGGGGTATTTGGTACATGTAGACCATGGAAATTAGGAAAATGGGTGCGGTGCAAAGAATGGCGATGCGGAGTTTTCGTTTTAGGGTGTTGAGGTGGGTGGCCGCGCGGAGCGCGGCCGCCTCAGTACCGCTGTCCGCCTCGTTCGTAACCAACTCATAACCAATCTCCTTCGCCGCATCCCCCAATCGCCCTTCCTGGAGTTCTCCCTCGTTAAATTCTATATAAACCGACTGGTTGGGATAACTCACAACCACAGAAATTACACCTTCCAAACTGCCCAAATACGACTCCAAACTCACCGCACATGCAGCACATGTCATCCCCACCACGGGAAAAGTTCTATGTACGATCTGATTGTCTGGGCTTGTATTCATTTCTTCCTAAAATTAACCGCGCCTCTTGGATTGTCTGATTCCTTCCGCTCCCCAAAGTTCGTAATTATTTCGCGCTTGTTGTCATTTGATTTTTTCTCGTTCATTTGATTATGGTCGCTTTCCCTTTCATTTATTGTCAGAACGACACTTATCGCCTATTTTTGAAGAAACTATGAGAAAAATTGCCTTTTTGCTTTGTGTGTTTTTGATGGGAAGTGCTTTGCAAGCCCAGGTGCTGTCGCTCAGCCCCGTATTCCCCAAAGAAACCGATACTGTTACAATCAATTACAATGCAAAATTGGGCAATGGCGCGCTGGTGGGTGCCACCCAAGTCTATGCGCATACTGGTGTGATCACTACGCTTAGTACAGGTGGTAGCGATTGGAAACATGTGGTGGGAAATTGGGGCACGGCGGATGCCCGAACCAAAATGACATCCCTTGGGAACGACAAATGGCAGATTCGTTACCATGTGAAAGATTTTTATTCTCAAGCAGGAGCATTTGCTACCAATGAAACTGTATTGCAATTGGCTTTCGTATTCCGAAATGCCGACGGTTCTAAAGTGGGTCGCAGCGCTGCAGGTACTGATATTTTCACCCCGATTTATTCCACGGGTTTGGCTGCCAAATTCACCTTGCCAGAGACCAAAACAAGTATCATCGGAGCCAATTCAACCCAAAAAATCGAAGTATGGTCGAGTAGAGTTTGTGCAACGGTACTAACCCTCAACGGGGATACGCTTCGCAAAAGCACCACAAAAGACAGCTTTCAGCTTTCAAATAATAAATGGAAGGTGGGCTCCAACAGAATGATTTTCACCGCCAATTACAACAATCAATTTGTAGCCGCCGATACCGTAAACTTCGTGGTAAATCCCTCGGTGAAATCGTTGGATCCCCCAACTGGATTGGAATTGGGCGTCACTTATGTTGATGATTCAACTGCTTATGTGCTGTTCTATGCCCCTTATAAAAATTATGTTTACCTGATTGGGGATTTCAACAATTGGGCCCCGGATACATCGTATTTCATGAATTATTCATCGACCAAAAGCATTTGGTGGAAGAAAATTACCGGGTTAAAAAAAGGTGTTGAATATGGCTATCAGTTTTGGGTGGATGGCAGCATTCGCGTGGCAGATCCCTTTGCGACGTTAATGTTACACGAGTGGGACGATGCGTTTATCCCAGCCGTCAATTACCCCAACATGAAATATTACCCCAAGAATAAAACCCAAGGGTATGTTGGTGTTTTGCAAACCGCTCAACCTCCTTTTTCATGGTCGAAGAAGATTTTCCAACGTCCCGCAACCGATAAACTCTTGATTTACGAATGTCTCACCCGCGATTTTACCAAAGCCCAAACGTTTAAAGCATTGCAAGATTCAATTCCGTATTTAAAGCGATTGGGAATCACAGCTTTGGAGTTGATGCCTGTTTGCGAGTTTGAAGGAAATTTGAGCTGGGGTTACAATGTGGCGAGTCAGATGGCCATCGACAAATATTACGGTAATCGGGCGGCGCTGAAGTCGTTGGTTGATGCGTGTCATCAGAATGGCATCGCAGTCATCTTAGATGTCGTTTATAACCACGTCTTTGGTTCCGCTTCAATAAACGTTTTGTATTGGGACGCTGCTACGGGAAAACCCTGGGGAAACAGCCCTTACTTGAATGCCGATGCAAAACATCCGTTTAATGTGGGTTATGATGTGAACCACGAAACACAAGCGACCAAATATTATGTAAAACGTACGTTGGCTTATCTTTTAGAGGAGTTTCATGTGGATGGATTTCGCTTCGATTTGAGCAAAGGTTTTACCCAAACTAACTCTGGAAACGATGCTGGTAAAATGGCGCAGTACGATCAAAGTCGGGTTGATATTCTCACCGATTATTACAATTGGGTTCAGTCGAAATCACCTGGTGCGTATTGCATCATGGAGCACTTCGCGGACAACAACGAGGAACAGACTTTGTCGGCCAAGGGAATGATGCTTTGGGGCAATGGGAATTTCAATGCCAACGAGGCCGGAATGGGTTTCAGTAATAGCGACTTTGGCTACGGCATCGATGCGCAAAAACGATCCTTAGGTCAGCGAAATTTGGTGGGTTACATCATCAGTCACGACGAGGAAAGAATGGGTTACAAGTGCAAGAATTTCGGAAATGTCACCACCGGATATTCGGTTAAGGACCCCAATGTGTATGTGCCGAGGGTGGGTTTGGCTTACGCCTTTGTAATTGCTACGCCGGGTCCAAAAATGATTTGGCAGTTTGATGAGCTCGCTTATGATTATAGCATAAACACTTGTGAGGACGGCGTAACGGTTCAAGATGGTTGTCGTTTGGCCAATAAGCCCGTTCGATGGGACTATTGGACGTCCGATGTGGTTCGCAGAAAAAATCAATTCAAAATCGCATCCATCGCGCAGCTAAAAGGAAACTATACAGAGGTGTCTTCGCCTACGAGTTACAATTTTTCCAGTGGCGGGAATTATAAGATATTAACGCTTAATCACAGCAACATGAATACGGTTGTGATTGGCAATTTTGATGTCACTTCGAGCAGTGCTTCGGTCGGTTTTGCCCGCACTGGCTATTGGTATAATTATTTAACTGGCGATAGCATAAAGGTTTCCAGTGCCACGATGGTGATTACTTTGGCGGCGGGCGAATATCGAGTGTATACGGATAAAAAAATCGCAAATCCCTATGCCAAACAGATTTTGGGTGGCAGCGCGGGAGCTGAGGAATTGGTATATAATACTCAAATGAGGGTGTATCCCAATCCAGCGCAAAGCACTATCCAACTTGCATTTAAGGATGCAGAGGGTATGAAAGGCGATGTGACTGTTGTGGATTGCGTGGGTAGAGTCGTGTTGCACAAAGCCATCGAGCCGGGTGAATCAGTGAACGTTGTCGATTTGGCTGCAGGTCAGTACTGGATTCAGTTTACATCAAACCAAGGCGCGGTTTACTCAACCAAGTTGATGATTCAATAGCGTATATTCGCGACCGCGGATGCTGTTCAACTCAGTCATATATTGGTTTTTCCTGCCTTTGGTATGGCTCACGTATTTTGTGTTGCCGGCCAAACAGCGTTGGATTTGGCTGTTGCTGGCGAGTTATTTCTTTTACGGTTATTGGAAGGTTGAGTTCGCGGGGTTGATGATGCTTACATCGGTGATTGACTGGTGGTGTGGCATGCGGGTGGAGCAGGATGGCTCGCTGGGTTGGAAGAAGTTTTGGCTGTGGTTTAGCATCGGCAGTAACCTCACCATGTTGTTTATGTTCAAGTACTTGGACTTTGCTTTAGGCGATTCGCCGATGGTGCGATGGATGAGCGATCACAACGCAACGGCCTGGATTGTTGAGTTGGGGAAATACACGATTCCAGCGGGGATTTCATTTTATACCTTTCAGAGTATCAGCTATGTAGTGGATGTGTATCGCGGACAGGAAAAGGCGGAGCACAATTTGCCCAAATTCATGCTGTATGTATCGTTCTTTCCGCAGTTGGTTGCCGGTCCGATCGAGCGCTTTGGCAAGCTGCATTCGCAGTTGTTTTCTGATTACATGCCCAAGTGGGAAGATGTGCGCA
Organism: Bacteroidota bacterium; assembly: GCA_041178665.1. Lineage (GTDB taxonomy): Bacteria > Bacteroidota > Bacteroidia > NS11-12g > UBA955 > UBA955. The sequence continues at coordinate 909 of JBEGUW010000126.1, read as the reverse complement.
ATGGGTTGAGGCTGTTGATTTATGGGTTGTTTTTGAAGGTGGCTGTGGCCGATAATTTGGCTTCGGTGGTGGATGCGTTTTACGCGGATCATACGGCTTACACGCAGGCGGAGGCTTGGCTTGCGACCTTCTATTTTACGTTTCAGGTGTATACCGATTTCTTTGGGTATTCGTTGTTGGCACAGGGCAGTGCTTTGTTGTTTGGGATTCATTTGATGGACAATTTCAACAAGCCGTTTATCGCCAAGAGCATTCCTGAATTTTGGCAGCGATGGCATATTTCGTTGAGTACTTGGTTTAGGGATTACATTTTTATCCCGGTGGGGGGTAACAAAAGGGGGCCTTGGGTATTGGCGTTGGCGGCGATGCTGGTGTTTTTTACCAGTGGGTTGTGGCATGGGGCCAATGGGACGATGATTGCGTTTGGGGTGGCTCAGGGGTTGCTGTATTTGTTTGATCGGTTTGTGTTTAAGAAGTTGGAGTTTGTGGGTGGACATTTCCACGATCATCAGGGGCGTTTGCCATTGCGCAGGCGTTTGTGGGACGGGTTTCGGACAGTGAAAACGGGGTTCTTTTTCATGATGACATTGGTGTGGTTTCGGAGTGCTACGATGGACCAAGCTTCTCAAGTTTTTGGGATGTTGTGGATGCCGGGATACATCAACTGTAGGTTGGATGGATTGGTGGGGATTGCCGCGCCTACGTTGGCTCACGGTTTGCAAATACCACTTTTTTTGTGTATATTCTTGTTGTTGGATTTGTGGGTGATGAAAGACCGGGCGGATGTTTGGTTGGGTAAATTTCCGATGGTGATTCGCTGGGCGATGTATGTGTTGATGGCGGTTTCCATTTGGATTTGGGGCGGTGCGGTGAATCACCCGTTTGTATATTTTCAGTTTTGATGATGGC
>JBEGUW010000125.1:0-8853 GCA_041178665.1 Bacteroidota bacterium | reverse complement strand
CAAGCGCCTGTCAATCTCAGAACAACATCCAATTCTTGACTCACCTCAACCAATTCCACATCGCCGCCATCAGCATGCAAATACGGACGCATGGTTTCCAAAACCTGTTCTACTTGCTGATTGATTTCACTCATGGTGAGCAAAAGTAATATTATTTTGTGATTTGCAACATACTCACTTGCTGAGCCAACGCACCCGCCACCTGATAGTAGGGTTTTAATTCGATGGCATCCGAGGTCAAATTGCCTTCATCAATCAATTTCATCAACGCTGGATTCAACGGCAATTCGCCCAAAAATGGAACGTTATACTCTTCGCTCAGAGCCTTTCCCCCTCCCTCACCAAATAGTCTGTATTTCTTATCTGGCGCATCATCCGGGGTGAAATAACTCATATTCTCCACCACACCAAGGATTTTCTTGTTGACTGCCTCCATCGAAAACATTCCCATCGCCCGGCGCGCATCGGTTAAAGCCATCTCTTGAGGCGTTGTCACAATCACCACACCTGTTAGCGGGACATTCTGCACCAAACTAAGCTGGACATCACCCGTTCCTGGCGGCAAATCGATGATCAAATAATCCAAATCACCCCAATCCGTATCCTGCACAAACTGCCTAAAAGCCGAGGAAACCATCGGTCCGCGCCAAACAATTGCCTGACCGCGGGCTGTCATCAAACCAATACTCAACAATTTAACACCCTTCGACTCCACCGGAATCATGATCTGCTTTTCGCCTTTCATATACATTTCCGGCGATGCCGAAACACCGAACATCGTAGGAACACTCGGTCCATAAATATCCGCATCCAACAATCCCACTTTTGCACCCATGCCGCTGAGGGCCAAGGCTAAACTAGCCGATAATGTACTCTTTCCCACACCGCCTTTTCCTGAGGCCACCGCAATCACATGCTTTACACCGGGCAAAGTCTCCGACATTGGAATACTTGCTCTAACTCGGCTCGTGGTAGATACTTCCACCGCAATTTCCGAATCAACCATCATCCGAATGGCAGTTTTACAGGCATTCACCATCATGTCTTTCATCGGACAAGCGGGGGTGGTTAAAACGATCGTAAAAGTAATTTTATCGCCAATTACCAAATCCTCAATCATGCCCAAAGTCACCAAATCTTTCTTAAGATCAGGATCGTCTACATGAGACAACGCTTGAAGAACCGATTCGCGCGTGATCATTTTCCTTTGCCAAACATACGTTTAAAAAATCGCTGTTCAAACGCCCAAAAATACTTGAACTGCCCAAAAATGAACCCGTAAAACAACAACAAGAGATTATAAAATGGCAATATCAATATGTAATAAACCATATCAACCCACCACTCTTCACCCAAATAGGGCTTAACGAACTTCTTTAAATACATCACCGTGAATCCCGTTAAGGCAAATACCAACAAGATCACCCAAACCATCCATGCTTTCTGCACGTTCCAACGTGTTTTAAGTCGATTTATAAAACTCACTCGACAAAGTTACTTGATAAACCCGAGCGAATTAATTCTACTGACCTTTAAATGACAATTTTCCATGGGCAAAAGATAAATTGCAGACTTCCGTCGATAAAGGTGAAATTTGCAGCAATGGATGACATAAACATCAACGATTCAAATCTAGAGAACTCTGAATTAACTCCACTGCAGCAGGAATACGCCGAGGGGAACGCAGAAAGCAATAACACACAACTTATTTTAGTGCCGCTGCCCATTGGCGAAAATAGTTGGCTTTGGATGAATACGCCGCAATACATTGACGCAATCACCCCTATCCGACATTGGGTTGCTGAAGATGCGAGAACTTTGCGTCGATTCCTCTCCAGCCTCAAAGTAGGCATCCCTTTGAACGATCTCGATATTTTTGAACTCAACACCAGAACACCTCAGAAGGAATTGGAAGCGTTTCTAAAAGACATCCAAAACACCAAATTAATAGGGATGGCCTCTGAAGCAGGCATGCCATGTATTGCCGATCCAGGAGCGATGTTGGTGAAAATCGGACATCAACGCGGATGGGATATAAAGCCGATTATGGGACCCAATAGTTTGATGCTCGCCTTGGCAGGAAGTGGACTCAGCGGTCAGACCTTCACCTTTCACGGCTATCCGCCCATCAACGAAAACGAACTCAAACAACTCACCGTTTTATTGAACAATAAGGCCACCGACAAACACAGTCATTTGTTTATCGAGACCCCGTATCGCACCGATAGGTTGCTACAGTTTTTCTGCAAAAACCTCCCCCAAGACATGCTACTTTGCATTGCCAAAGACTTACAAGGACCAGCAGAACATATCCTAACGCAGCCCATCAGCGCCTGGAAACGAAAGGTGGAAACCCTAGGCAAAAGCCCTTGCGTGTTTATTGTGGGTCGATAAATTGAGTTGCATAGCGACATTTCACGAATAAAAACGTCAATTTTACCTTATTCACAAACAGAGAACAACTTCTAAACGATTATTATAATTACACTGTTAAATTTGCATCAATCTATTTGTAGTCAATTATCATGAGAGACATATTCGACAAACTGCATGAGCGTATGGGTCCTTTGGGTCAGCACGCCGACAACGCACACGGTTATTACACTTTCCCGAAATTAGAAGGTCCTATTGGCCCACGCATGATTTTCCGCGGAAAAGAACGCCTCAACTGGAGTTTAAATAATTATTTGGGTTTGGCCAATCACCCCGATGTGATGAAAGCCGATACCGATGCAGCCGCACAATTTGGAATGGCTTACCCGATGGGTGCACGTATGATGAGCGGAAACAGCAATTACCATGAGCAGCTGGAGCGCGACCTCGCTAGTTTTGTACAAAAACCCGATTGTATCCTTTTGAATTATGGGTACCAAGGTGTTTTGAGTGCAATTGATGCGTTGGTTGATCGCCACGATGTGATCGTTTACGATGCAGAATCACATGCTTGTATTATCGATGGCGTTCGTCTTCACATGGGCAAACGATTCGTATACAACCACAACAACATTGAAAGTTTAGAGCAACAACTTAGACGTGCTACAAAAGTGGTTGAAGCCACAGGCGGTGCGATATTGGTGATTACCGAAGGTGTTTTCGGAATGACCGGATCTCAAGGAAAATTGAAGGAAATCGTTGAGTTGAAAAGCAAATTCATTTTCCGCCTTTTGGTCGACGATGCGCATGGTTTCGGAACGATGGGAAAAACAGGAGCTGGAACTGCAGAAGAACAAGGTGTAACTGAGGGCGTTGATATTTACTTCTCAACCTTTGCCAAATCAATGGCGGGAATTGGGGCATTTATCGCTTCCGAGCCACACGTGATCAAATTCTTGCGCTACAATATGCGTTCTCAAATCTATGCAAAGGCCTTGCCGATGCCGTTGGTAATTGGCTCTATCAAACGCTTAGAAATGATTCGCACGCAGCCTGAGCTAAAAGACAAATTATGGACCATCACGAATGCGTTGCAAAACGGATTGAAAGATGCCGGATTTAATATTGGAATCACCACAACCCCAGTAACGCCAGTTGTTTTGAATGGTACCATTCCTGAAGCAACCCACCTTACCCTCGATTTGCGTGAGAATTTTAACATTTTCTGCAGTATCGTTGTTTATCCCGTTGTGCCAAAAGGTATGATTATTTTGCGCTTGATTCCTACCGCTGTTCACTCTTTAGAGGATGTTCAAGAAACGATCGACGCTTTTAAATCTATCAAAAACAAATTGGACTCTGGCGAATATCGCAAAGAAAATTTAGCTGTCTTCGCCTAATTTTGCTACTGTCTTTTGGACAGGTTAGCGGTGTTAGGATTACGAAAAAATATTACTCAAGGGTCGTTCTGGTTCGCCATAACGACTCTTTCTATTATGGGCATTGTTCGATGTCATTCCCAGGCTCAGAGGACAAAGACCTTATCTGAACTCCAAGCGCCAAAGGGACTTCCTGAATTATCGAAGGATTATCGAAGTAAATACGATGGGTCTAAATATGGCAACAATTGGAAATCTCAACATGGGAAATACGGGTCCGAGCAGTGGGCGAAAAATTCAAAAAATCCGAAACCTTTATCCAATAAAATGGCATTCGCCCTTTTGATGGAATTGCGAAAATCGCAAGAAGGAAAAAATCATTTGCAATATTTACAACCTGAGCTCGCTAAAATCCTTGATCGTAAAAATCCATTTCCCGCCAACATCAACATTAATAACATTGACAGCGCAAGCCTCGACGAACTCCCTGGAATTGGACCATCAACAGCACGCAGAATACTAAAATTCCGAGAAAAACTTGGTGGATTTTATTCGGCTTCACAATTAATCGAAATTCCCAAAATCGACACAACTCTCGCGGAGGTAATGTCGGCCAGAATCACCATCGACAAATCCAAACTCATCCCAATCAACGAAAAAGTGGATTTCAAACAACTCTATAAGCATCCCTATATAGGCCCCAGTAAAGCCAAAATCTTAGGGCCTTTTTTCACGCAACACCCACAGCTAACAAAACGCATTTGGCTTGATATGCAGGGCCTCAGCATGGAGGACAAATCGAAAATCGAGCCGTATTTACGATTTATCGAATAAGACAATTATCAGTCTAAGAAAGACATCGAACAACCCACAAATTTCTTCAAAGAATTAGACAATGCGATTAACAGGTAAGGCCCACGTTTAATATCTTTGCATTCACTAAATATGATGAATTTCCAAGAAAGTGAGAGCGTATTGATGGTTAGACAGACGGTGCGCGATTTTGCAGACAAAAACATACGTCCACACTTGATGGATTGGGATGAGTCTCAAACCTTCCCCATTCACATTTTTAAAGCCCTCGGCGAATTGGGTTTGATGGGTGTTTTGGTGCCCGAAAAATACAATGGTTCCGGATTGAGTTATTTTGAGTACGCTGCTGCCATTGAAGAATTGGCAAAAGTTTGTGGTAGCGTTGGCTTATCAATGGCCGCCCACAATAGTCTTTGTACTGGTCATATTTTGGCCTTTGCGAACGACGAACAAAAAGAAAGATGGCTACCCAAATTGGCTACGGCTGAATGGATCGGTGCATGGGGATTAACAGAAGCTAACACAGGTTCAGATGCTTTGCGCATGCAATGCGTTGCCAAAAAAGATGGCGACCACTGGGTACTTAACGGCTCAAAGAATTGGATCACCCATGGCATCACCGGCGATGTTGCGGTGGTTTTGGCTAGAACCGGCGAACTACTCGACTCCAGAGGTATAACTGCATTTGTTGTAGAGAGAGGTACTCCAGGGTTCAGAGGTGGTAAAAAAGAAAATAAATTGGGTATGCGCGCCAGCGAAACGGCCGAAATGATTTTCGAAGATTGCAGAGTCCCAGAAACCAATGTCCTTGGAAATATCGGCGATGGCTTTATTCAAGCGATGAAAATCCTTGATGGCGGTAGAATTTCTATTGCCGCATTGTCGTTGGGTATCGCAAAAGGAGCCTATGAAGCCGCTTTGAAATACTCCAAAGAAAGAGAACAGTTTGGTCAGCCCATTTCAAGTTTCCAAGCGATTGCGTTCAAATTGGCGGACATGGCGACAAGAATTGAGGCAGCAGAATTGTTGACACAAGAGGCGGCCGACAGAAAAAACAAAGGACTCAACATGACAAAAGAAGGTGCGATGGCAAAATACTACGCATCAGAAGTGAGTGTGTATTGCGCCAACGAAGCCGTGCAAATATTTGGTGGTTATGGATATACGAAAGATTTCCCTGTAGAAAAATTCTACAGAGATTGTAAACTTTGCACCATCGGAGAAGGCACAAGCGAGATTCAAAAACTCGTGATCTCAAGAAACATTTTGAAAGATTAAAAGAACTTGCCTTTATCGATAAAAACATCTATTTTTGTGACCCAAATAAAAATTTAACATGCTTATAATTAACGTAAAAGAAAACGATTCGCTGGAGAAGGCACTGAAGAAGTTCAAGAAGAAGTTTGAAAAAACTGGTGTTGTAAAAGCACTTCGTGCTCGTCAGGCATTCGAAAAGCCCTGTATTACCAAGCGTATGCAGAAAATTCGCGCCGCCTACAAGCAGAAAATGCAAATTGCCGACGTAGAAGCATAAGCTGCGATCGATTTAGCATTGGCAAGTCCAATCGCATAAACTATAGACTTTGAAAAAAGCCACCCTGCGGGTGGCTTTTTTCGTTTCCCGGACACCAATCACTTCCTCGGATGCAAAGCATGAACCTGCTTTAACTTCTCAAATGAATTCTTGGTATACACTTGGGTGGCCGACAAATTTGCGTGGCCCAAAATATCCTTAATCGCCAATAAATTCGCCCCATTATTCAACATATGCGTCGCAAAGCTATGACGTAACACGTGTGGACTCGTCTTGGCCGCATGAGAAAACAACTTCAAATACCGACTCACCAACCGATACACCAACATCGGATATAGCGGCTCCCCCTTCTCCGTCTCAAACAAATAAGCACCGCCGTGGCTGCCCATATACTCCTTCAACCAATCCACCACCTCAGGATGCATCGGGATAATCCTCTCCTTATTCCGCTTACCCAAAACCCGCAAACTCCCGCGATGAAAATCGATATCGCCGGCCTTCAATCCAATCAACTCACTCAAACGCATCCCGGTGGTATAAAACAGCAACAACAGCAGTCGATCCCGCTCCCCGTGCTCCACTTCGTTCCAAGGGAAATTCGCAAACATATTGTGTAAGTCCAACGCGGGAATGTCCTTCACCAGCATCTTCGGCATCTTCGGTAGAATAATCTTAGTCATCGGATCGCCAATCATCAACCCCTGCTTGCGTAAATACTTGAACCACCCTCGCACACTCGACACTTTGCGATGCACACTTCTGGATGTCAAACCGGCACCCAGCAACATCGACATAAAACCTCGAATATGGATCGCCTTGCAATCAGCCAACGAACTCACATACTGAGTCTCCAAAAAATCCTCAAATTGCTTTAAATCGCCAGTATAAGCCGATACCGTATGAACCGACATGCGCTTTGTCTTTGCGATGTAATCCAAAAATTGATTACGCAACGATTCAAAAGCGACGCCCATGATTCAGGAATAAAATCAATCAATGGTGGCTAGCACCTTCAACTCGATCCCTATCGGAGTTGGCAAACAATTGATTTCCAAAGTGGTTCTACATGGCGGATTCTGGCCAAAATATTCGGCCCACAATCGGTTATACGTTGGGAAATCATCCTTCATATTGGTCAAAAAGACGGTCACATCAACAATATTATCCCAAGAACTTCCCGCATCCTCTAAAATCCAACGCACATTCTGAAATACACTTCTGCATTGTGCCTCGATATCGTAACTCTCAATCTCTCCCGCCTCGTTTAAGGTAACACCGGGAATTTTCTTGGTCCCACGCTCTCTAGGACCTACACCACTCAAAAACAACAAATTGCCTACCCTTTTGGCATGAGGGTACAACCCCACGGGCTCCGGCGCTTTTCCGCTATTGATACTTTGATCAGACATAAAACAAATGTAAAGCGCACAATTGGATCTTCACGAATCCAAATTTCAACATCCCAGGAATTGTCATTCCTGTGGACACATCACTTCCGCGGACGTGCAGGGGTCGCCGATTTTACCGGCACTGGCTTCACTGGCGCGGGCTTAGCCTTGGTCCAAATTGGAGGCGTACGATATACGATTGCTCCGAATGTGGCACCCTGGGCCGACATTTTACCGGCAACCACCATCAATTTATTGTTGGGCGTAAACTTGGCTTCCTTAGCAGTACTTATCAAGTTCTTCTGTACCGAAACACATACACCTGTATTCACATCCCAAACGCGGATTTCTCCATCATTTCCGGTAGAAACCAAATATTGATCGTTCTTAGTAAAGGCCACCGAATTAACCTTCCAAGTGTGACCCAACAACGTCTTCAATGGCTTTCCTGTTGCGATATCCCAAATCACCACCGACTTATCGTTGCCACCCGTAACCATCATCAGCTTGTTGTTCGACAACCCCAAACAGTTCACCGGCATCGTATGAGCCCCGGCAAAAGTTTGATATACTTTACCCGTAAAATCAATCGATTCTACGTTGTTATTCCCATTGTTTGCGACAAAAAATGTCTTTCCATTTGGCGCTGTAATTAAATCATTCACTGGCTTGCCATAGGTGTAAAGACGTGGCTTTTGATTGTTTGTAGGATTTACGATATCGTATAATCTGATCGTTCCATCCATAGAGGCCGTCATCACAAACTTTCCAGTTGCTTCAAATTCTACCGCAGTAATCGCATCGCGGTGATCCATCGTTTGAAATACCAACGAACCATCCAAAATATTCACCACCCGCAAAGAGAAATCCTTAGAACCCGATGCCAACAATTTACTCGCCGCATCAAATGTTAAGCAAGTAACCGCTCCATTATGACCCGTAAACGTTTTTACCAATTTAAACATGCCCAGCGTATCGATAGAATACAGCAATATTTTACGATCCCAACCGCCGGTAGCCACCCATTTGCCGTCAGGCGAAATCGCTAAGGATTCGGTTGACGAGGTGTGACCCATCAATTTTTCTTGCACAGAAAACACCGTATCCGTGGCCAAAATCAATGGGACATTGATCAAAATAGCAGAATCAACTCTAACAGACTCTCCGGGAGTCCCTCCAGCAACTTTCTCAGTCGATAATACATCTGTTGCTGAAGCAGGCTTTGCTTTTGTTGTTGAAGGCTTGGTTTGGGCAGATAAGCCGTTTGATGCAATCGTTGCGACTGCAAACAAAACTACCAATATCAATGACTTAAATTGTACAAATGAAGATTTACGGCGCTGTGACATATGCATGAGATTTGTTT
>JBEGUW010000124.1:0-55058 GCA_041178665.1 Bacteroidota bacterium | reverse complement strand
GGAAAGCATTTAAAGTACCGAACAACGAATCAGCACTATTGGTAACATTCACGACTTTGGTGTTGATCATACCAAATACGTCCTTAGAATAGTCAGGCTCTAAAACATCGCCATCTTCCGCAAAATCTTTAGAATTACCCTTCAATAATTTCAAAGTCACACCACCAAGCAATTGTGCCTCAATCTTAATTTTAGAATCCTCCGGAATTTTCATATCCGAACTCACTTCAACAATTGCAACAATCTTCTGGTTTTCATCCATTTTAAGAGATCGAACCATACCAATCTTGAAACCATTGTAAATGAGTTTTGTTCCAACCGATAACCCTTGGGTATTATCGTAATACACTTTAAAACTCCTACCACGATCAAACAGATTATCTCTGCCCATCATGAAATTGTAGCCTAATAGGAGAATGCAGATCGACACAATGGCGAGCACCCCAACTTTGAATTCGTTTGATAGTCCTTTAAACACAGTAGATACGTTATTCAAAAATAAGTAAAAAATACAAAGCTTATAAAAAAAGAAAGGCCCCCGTCATAGACGGGGGCCTTTCACTATGAAATCTTAATGATTAGTGTTTAACTACAACACGCTTAGTAACAGTTTCACCGTTGTTGGTCAAGTTCACGAAGTAGATACCTTCGCTTACGTTGCTCAAGTCGATTTGAGTGTTACCAAATCCACCTTGCAAGTTATCCAACTTAGATACAACTGCACCGAATGCATTCGTAACTACTACATTCAAAGGTTGATTGTTGGTCAAGTTATAACCTACAGTCAACAATCCAGTAGTTGGGTTAGGATGAACAGAAACTGCATCTTGCAATTTCGCGCTCTCAGTTCCCATGTAAGTATTGAAGCAATTTGGTGGGTAAGCAACATATACTGGACGAGAAACCGCAGTTGCTTCGTTTCCACTAGGATCAACCAAAGAATAGTTGATATAGTAAACACCAGCTTCCATTACGTTCACGTTATGTCCCAATACTTTAACCAAAGGCATCAAATCACCAGAAGAATAATAGTTGTCACGTACAATCAAACCAGACATTGCCCAGAAAGGAGTAGCGATACATACAGAGATTGCAGGTGCAGTGATGGTAGGAGAAATCCTATCAACAACTTTGATGAAACGCTGCTTAGTTGTAACGTTTCCGCTACCATCAGTTGCAGTGAATGTTTCAACATAAGTACCCAAAGTATAAGCATCTACTTTACCAGTCTTAGTAACTGAAAGTTGAGACTTAGAGTAGAAATTATCCACTACAGTTACTGAACGTGAATAGTAAGCGTTGTTTACATCATGTAAAACAGTATCACTAGTATTCAATTCGATTTCTGGAGCGATATAATCGTCAACACGGTAGTTCAATACAAAACCATCTTCCAATGCTTTGTTACCAGAAGGATCAACTGATTTGTAAGATACAGGGTATGTCGCACGGATGTTAGTGTTAACAGGACCGTTGAAACCTGGATTCTTAGAAACAAAGATTGAACCGTTACAAGGATCCATTGCATAAACATCATCAACGAATACACCACCAATTTGAACATTGATGATTGTACCATCTACGATCGCTTTAGCCAATTTCAAGATGCTAGGGACTTTAGTGTCTTTTACAATAACTACACGCTTGATAGAGATTGCATTCTTTTGTGCATCAGATACTGAGTAAACCAAAGTGTAAACACCTACAGTTCCAGCATCAACTTTACCAGCAATTTTGATTGCTGAAGTCAAGTTACCATCGTTAGCATCAATTGCTACAGCACCTGGCTCAGTGTAAGTATCACACTGCTCCAACACCATAGTGTCTTTGCCATTCAATGTCAACTTAGGAGCAGTTTTGTCCAAAGCAACAATTACCGTACGGAATTTAGTAACAGCATTGTTTCCTGATGCATCACGTAGATCAAATTGGAAGCTATAGATACCAGGAGCTGAACAATCCAAGTCAGTCTTAACAACTACACTAGAAGTCATATCACCTTGAGTTGCATCATTAGCCTTGAAAGTAGTTCCTGCGATTTCAGCATAACATGCAGTTTTAGTTGCAGTTTTTTCAACACGAACTGTATCACCACCAACCAAAGTAATTACAGGTATCTGACCATCATTAGCTAACGTCAACACGTAATCTTCAAATTCACCCACAGTGTTAATTCCACAGTATGTATTCGAGAATGAACTGTAAGATACACCTACACGCATGCGGGTATTACCTTCAAATGAATTTGAGATATCAGGCACAGTAAACTTACCATTAGCAGATGCACCAGCAATTGTTCCGCTGCTGTAAACTTCTTCACCTGCATCAGCGAAGTCACCATCAATGTTCCAGTCAATCCAAGCCTTGTAATTTACAGAGTTAGAAATTGTGTTACGACCGATAGATAAATCATAAGTACCTCCGAATGTCAATTTAGCCGGAGCTACTTTATCCGCGAAATTGGTATAATAGTCAATACCTGAAGTAGATGTATTATTCATTAATTCAGTACTACCAGACTTAACTGTTACATTATTGATTCCAACGTCAGCTGACAACAAATCAACCAAAGGAATACAATAGTCCAAACAAACAACATATTTGTTTTTGATCAATTTTTTCTCAGTTGCAGTCTTACCACCTACAGAGTTGTAAGCACTCAAAGTGAATGTGTAAGCACCACCCTTTTGGAATTTCAATTGTGGGTTTTGGCTATTCTTATCTGTACCATTTTCATAAGTGAAAGAAGTAGGGAAAATGCTCCATTCGAAAGTGTTAGCATAATCAGTCTTAGTTGTGATTGTAACTACATCACCAATATTTGGACGAACATTGCTCACAGTGTAATCCAAATAGCCAGGAGCAGTTGGGGTGTTGATTGTGATTGACTTACAGAATGTATCAACACCTGTACATGTCAAAGCGATCAAACATACCTGATAGCTACCATCTGTGTAGAAGGCACGAGTGTAATCCGTAGCACTAGACTCAGGATTACCATCGATCTGCCACTCATAAGTAGGAAGACCCTTAACATTGCTAGAAGAATTCACGAAGTTAACATTCAAACCATTGGCAGCTGGGTTGTAATCAGTTGTCCATTTTGCTGAAGGCTTAACCGCTGGAGCCAATACAGATTCCCAGTTGATGATAAAACCATTCGCAGTTCCAGAACCATTAGATTCAAACGTAATGTATACCGCACCACTAGTGGTTACAATTTTAGCAGTATCATATTTAGAAACATTGTTACCGTCAATTGTAGCAATCAACTTATTTGCAGTTGCCTCTTTTGCATCATAAATGCGTAAGATGTCACGGTTATCTGCCAATTTCAATTCACCAAATGACAAGGTGATTTTAGTTGCTCCACAAGGAATGATTTTGAAATAGTCAATAGACGTCTTACGACTGTTTCCATAAGGGGCAGTTGGACCACCGTTATCATACAAACGACCTGTCTTAGATTGAGCCTCTTTAGAAGGTCCCATGTAATACTCAGTTGGAGCGATACACTCTACATAGCGATCTTTACATAATTTACTTGAAGGACCGATATCGTTTGAAGATGTCAAACAAACTTTATACCAACCCAATTCACTTAATGTAAATTTAGGATTTTGAGCAGTAGATGTTTGATCATCAACACCAGTAGGTGAGGTCAATTCCCAACTATAACTATAAGCTCCGTTGTTACTCAAGTCATACATGGTAACATCATAATAAATTTCAGATTCGTTTGTAGAAGCTACAAAATCTGCCTTTGGAACAGCAGTAGGCGCAACAATCGTTACCGACTTAGACGCAGAATCCGCAAGTCCACAATAATTAACAAGCATTTTAACATCATACGTTCCCGCAGATGCCCATTTTGCCGCTCCTTTATCCGTTTTATCACTAAATCCAGTGTATGGAGGCGCAACTGCCTTGTCAAAAGTCCATTTATACGTGTAGCCACTACTTGGATTCACCGCACTAAATTTAACATTCGTCTTTACATAGTTAGTACCTGTTGGAACGATAAAGTTTGCAGTCGGAGAAGCACCAAGCTTCAAATTAACTTCCAAGTCAAAACAGTTACCATAGGTCTGTGCAACACCACAACCATTACTGGCCGACATAGTGTATACCTGAGCACCACCACGAACACGCATGTAACTCGACCCAGATGTTGACCAACATGGCATTTTCAAATTAAAAGTTGTAACACCAGAAGCAATATTTGAACTAGGATCTACAACGCATTCTGCAGTAGCAAAACTACCATCACGGTTAGCGTCAATCCAAATACCGATACGAGAACCCCAACCTTGAGAGGCCCAAGTTCCACCTGTAACAGTAACAGAAATAGATTCACTAGCCGTTAAATCGAACGCCTTACCGGTGTTAAGAATACCCCTGTAAGAAGTTGCCGCGCTAGTTGAGTTACATCCAAGACCATTGTAAGATGCCAAAGTTGTTCCTTTAGCATTCTTTACCGTTACATCTAGGATGTCACCCGGTGCATCTGTGGATGTACCACTGATTGTACCAAAGTAGCCACCACATCCCCAGGAAGATGTTCCCGAGCATGGCGTTTGCGCTTTCAAAGAACTCGAGGTGAATAAACCACCCACGAGAACCCCTAAAAACGCAAGCTTTTTGAGTTGTGTAATTGTTGATTTCATAGTTTTTTCTTAAATATATTTTCACAAATGACGCGAAAAAGTCAATTGGTTGCAAGAAAATTGATAAAAAATTTAATTTTTTTTACACGATTCCAACGGCGTTCAGCCCGAAATTCATTTTCCGTTCACGGAATTTAGCAATTCCAACGAATTTTTATAGTCCCGCACCGCCCTAAAAATGCCTAACGCAATCTTTTGCTGACCATCATTCGACTTCAAACTAATGCGGTCCGTAGAGTTGGTTAAAAAACCAGTTTCTACCAAAACACTTGGCATTGAAGTTTGCCACAAAACCAAAAATCCTGCTTGCTTAACACCTCGCGTTTTAATGGGACTTAATTTGCTTGTATGACTTTCAATTCCACTAGCCAATTTCAAGCTTTGTTTCATAAACGCATTCTGCACCAAGCTGAATATAATATGTCCTTCCGGCGAATCTGGATCAAACCCGCCATACCTGGTGTTTTCCTTGTAATCAGACTCATAAGTGATTACGGCATTTTCACGCTTGGCGACCTCTAAATTCCCTTCAGATTTATGCAGCCCCATAAAATAAGTTTCACTACCCGCGGCTGCCTTGTTGGGATTGGCGTTGCAGTGAATTGAAATAAACAAATCCGCCTGTCTATCATTCGCCAAATTGGGTCTTTCCCACAATTTTAACGATTTATCCGTAGTTCTAGTGAATAAGACTTTTATCGATGGCAAACTGTCTTTCAAGAGTTTTCCCAATTTTAAAGCCACACCCAATGTCACATCCTTTTCAAAAATCTCATTGTTGCCATTGCAACCCGGATCCAATCCACCATGACCCGCATCAATAACCAATGTATTCACAGAATTGCTTACCCTCACCTTTTTGGCGGCGGGTAAACATATCAAAAGTCCCAACGATAAACAAAAATGCATCGTCTGTTGAAGGCCTCTCCGCATGAATTTTAACATTTGTTTCATTCTTTCCTGTTGCATAACGCAATCATGGCAAACTTTTTGCCGAAATTCGCTGAAAATTGTCAAACCGCGAACATTCATATTACCATAGATGCCTACAACAATTGTTAACAGTTGTATTCGCGCTTTGCCTAGGCAACCTCAATCCTTTATCAGCGCAAGGAATAACGACAGCGTCCACAAAAAAAGACAGCGTAAGTAATCCGTCGCCCGCCAAAAAGGCAATTAACAACCCCATCCATTACGAAGCCTCAGATTCCATCATACTAAAAATGGAGAATGGAAAAGCCTTGCTATATAATAAAGCAAAGGTGGATATGGATGAAACCGAACTAAACGCGAACTATATCGAGGTAGCCTTTGCCAACAAAACCCTTTTCGCAAAAGGAAATATCGACTCTACCGGCAAGTACATCAATCAACCGATCTTTAAAGATGGGAACGATGCCTATACTTCCGATAGCTTGCGATACAACAACGAATCAAAAAAAGGAATGGTGTATGGCTTGTCCCTGACCCAAGACGAGGCCCATGTCCAACTCAAACAGGTGATGAAACAACCCGATGGCAGTTTGATGGGCAATTCCGGAAAGATTAGCACCTGCTCCGACCCCCACCCCCATTTTTACCTGAACGCATCAAAAATCAAAGTAATACCCAATAACAAAGTACTTTTTGGCGCTGCAAACCTCGTCCTGGCCGATATCCCAACACCCCTAGCGCTACCCTTTGGGATTGCCCCAATGAAAAAAGGACAACGCAATGGACTAATCATGCCAAATCCAGGCTTTAACAATAGTAACAATAGCTTTTTCCTGTCCAACTTGGGTTATTATCAGGGCTTGGGGAAATTTGCCGATGCCCAGGTGAATTCCGACCTTTATTTCAATGGCGATTTCCGTATGGGCGTTACAACCAATTTTATCAAACGATACAAATACAGCGGAGCCCTTGCAGTAAATATGAGTCGTTTCGGCAACGGAACAGATCGTGCCAGTCCATTTTTCTCCAAAACGAACGATTTTTCTATCAATTCTCGATTTGGGCTCGACCGAAAATTGCTTCCCGGTGTAACACTAAACGGGAACATCAACATCGTTACCGGAAATTACAACAAACGAAATTCAAAAGACATTCAAACACTGTCGAAAAACGAATTTGTCTCCAGCGTAAATTATGGACAAAGCTTCCTAAAAAATAAGGTCAATTTGTCCGCCTCAGCCCGCCACACCCAAAACGTTCAAACCCACGATTTCAGATTGGAATTACCCAATGTCAACGTCGGCGTATCCAGCTTAACACCCTTTGCAAAAAAGAACGGAACAAATACAAAATGGTTCGAACAACTTAGACTATCGTATAATATGAATTTCACCAATTCATTGAATACAAAAGATACATTAATATTTAGCGACAAATACAAAGACGTTCTCGCCACTATACAATCGGCCGTGAAGCATTCAATACCCCTTAGCACAAATATAAAATTGTTCAAAGGTGTGCTAAACGTGACTCCATCGGCTAGCTACCAAGAAAAATGGCTATTTAAAGCAAATACTAAATCCATTGATCCATTAACAAAGCAATTAGTTTCAAAAGATACTAGTGGATTTTTTAGATTAAATAATTATAGTTTTTCCACTGGAATAAGTACCAACATTTACGGTACATTTACAAAATTGAATTTGGGGAACATTCGTTCTATCAGACACACTATCACCCCCAATTTAAACTTCAATTATCGTCCAGAAATTGACGGCTATGAAAGGGGTTGGAATCGGACTTACATCGACACATCTGGCAAGAATATTGGCTATAGTTTGTTCGAAAAATATGGCGGTTCTGATTATGTGCAACGCAAGGGTGGAGCGATAGGATTTTCACTGAGCAACAACCTGCAGGCGAAAAAAGTAATCGGAAAAGACACCACGGGGAAAGAGAAGTTGGAAAAAGCGAATCTAATCGACCAATTAATGATTAGTGGGAACTACGATCTGGCCGCCGACAGTTTACAATGGAGCGATATCAACCTTGGATTCAACACCGTAATTGCGAAGCAGATAAGAATTGGAATCAACTCCGGCCTTAGCCCCTACTCATATGTGAATGGGCGCAAAATCAACACATTTTCGGCAGCCAATGGCGGGCCAATCATACGATATCGCGGGGTAGATTTAAGCATCAATTCACGCATCACACCGGAATTATTTGGCGGAAAAAAATCGACAGAAAGTGTATCGTCTAAACTCACGAATCCACTAAAAACGGATGAAGCCGAATTGAGAATGGTACAATCGCAACCGTGGAATTATTTCGATTTCAGTATTCCCTGGTCGATGAATTTCACTTACAATGTTGGCTACAATAACGAAATCGCAATTGCCAATAACAAGCTAACGAATCACAGGGTTTCAATCAACGGCGACATCAGCATCACCCAAGAATGGAAGATTGCCTACAGTACGGGCTATGATTTAAAAAGGAATATGATGGCCGGAAGCGAATTTTCGGTGGTAAGAAACCTTCACTGCTGGCAATTGGAATTTAAGTGGATTCCGAGCGGGTATGCCAAAATGTGGCTATTCACACTGCGACCCAAGAGCCCATTATTACAAGATTTGAAGTTAAATAAAAAGGTATTTAGCAATCCCGTATTGTTTCAATAAATCTATTTTTACTTCCGATTGTTAACTTTGCACATTATGAGCATTCAAATAGGATCAATAGCCCCCGATTTCACATTATTCAACAGTGAAAAACAAGAAGTTACTTTGTCTCAGTACTTAGGTAAATCTGTAGTATTGTTGTTCTACCCCCAAGCATTTACTGGTGTTTGCACCACGGAACTTTGCGGAATTCGCGACAATATGAATGTATATAGTTCGTTGAATGCTGAGATTTTGGCGATTTCCGTTGATTCAGTTTTCACCTTAGAAAATTGGAAAGAACAACAAGGATTTAACTTTCAGATGCTAAGCGATTTCAATAAAACAGTGAGTATTGCTTACGAAACCATTTATGAGACTTTTGCATTTGGAATGAAAGGTGTTTCTAAAAGATCTGCTTTTGTTGTTGACCCAAAAGGCGTTTTGCAATACGTTGAAATCTTAGACAACGCCGGTGAAATTCCAAACCTTGATAAAATCAAAGAGGTTTTAGCCACTTTGTAAATTTAAAGTTAAATTTGAAGGATGCGAGCTCGCATTCTATTATCCTTTTTCATTTTCCTCATTGGCGACAATCTTTGGGCGCAGCGTACCGCGCATCCAGAGTTTTTGATGAAATATTATTTCACCGCCAATGAGCCTATTAAGCAAAGTGTAACACCAAGCGCTGAAGTTTGGGGTCATACTTCGATGCGTTTTTTTAATTTTCGATGCTTTCCGAGTACAAAATTCGCAATCAATGGAATTGAAAATGCGATGCCCTATTTGGAGTATCAGTCTAGTCCGCAGTTGGGGTTCGACACTATTCTACCCATCGAGGAACGCCTGGCATGCGGCCCATTTATGTCGGCCAGCACCGAAATTACCAATAGAGGATACAAAGAATTTTTGATGGATTCCGAATGGATGAAATTGAACGGCTATACCATCGGGCAGCTGTATCCTGACACACTAGTTTGGAAAGACATCCCTGCCACCGCAGAACGCAGCAGTGTAAAAAACCCCTTCCGTAATTACTATTTTCAGTCCGCCAACTTCAACAATTACCCTGTGGTGGGTATCAGCCAAATTCAAGCGATAGCATTTTGCCATTGGCTCAAAACTAAAATCGAACAGAATCAAAGTAAACCCTATCAGGAATGGTTATCTTCATTAAATAAAGAAGGATTAACCTTTGAAATTGATTTGCCAACCACCGCAGAATGGATGTATTTATATAAACAAGCCATTGAGATGCCTTTTGAAATGCGACGGAATGGAAAAGCAACGAAGAAGAATAAGGAGGTACCTCAAAGATTCTCTGGTATCCTTTTTTCAAAACCCAATAAGGGGAATGCGCTGTTAGATTTCGTGTTAAACAGAAATACCACAACACAACCCGTTGCATATCAAGGGGTTTTAACCAATCGAGGCTATCAAATTTCAGAAGTCGAAAATGCCAATTTGAGTCGTCCAATGCCCGTAAATGCCTTACCCCATAAATCCTACGGACAGATTTCACATTTATTAGGCAACGTATCGGAATGGACATCTACATCGGCTTACGGACACCTTTATAATAGCAACACAACCATTCTAAATACGAATGGGCAACTCATTCCAAACCCTTATCAGCAACCAAACGTATTCGACTTAAGAGGTTATTTGGTTGATGAAACCGCACTACAATCACACTTCGCAATCAAAGGTGGATCGTGGGCACAAGAGTTTCATTATTTGGATCCATCCGCGTTGCAATTTATGCAGTCCAACCACAGTAGCAATTATGTAGGGTTTCGCCCTGTGATACGTTTTTACAAAAAATAGTTCACAAATCGTCAATTTGACACTTTTTCGTAATTGTATAATTGACACTTCTTTATTTTTTAATTATATTGCCGATCTATTTTAATTAGCCTATGTATTCAATTATACAAAAACAAAAAAAGCCAGCCCTTATATTGATTGCCTTATGGGCTTCATTGTCGGCTTTTGCCCAAACAGGTTCCACACCCAAAGTCACTGCCGAAGACACTAATATTTCTAGCGTTGGAGATGTTGTAATTGTGGGCTACGGAAGACAAAGTCGTAGAAATTTGGTGGGTTCAATCTCAACCGTTAGCGGAAAAGACATTACCGACATGCCGGCGCCATCATTTGAAGCAGCATTGCAAGGTAAGGCCGCGGGTGTTCAGGTTATTGTAGGCAGTGGTATGGCTGGATCAGCATCGTTGATCCGTATTCGTGGCGCTTCTTCAATTTCTGCGGCAGGAGATCCACTGTATGTGATTGATGGAATTCCAATTTCACAAGATTATTTCATGAATCGTGCAAATGGATCAAACTATGGTGCAGGATTCAACAACAACCCTCTCGCGAGTATCAATCCAGATGATATTGAAAATATCGAAATCCTTAAAGATGCCGCTGCGACGAGCATTTACGGTTCACGCGGTGCCAATGGCGTAATCTTAATCACCACCAAACGCGCTAAGAAAAAAGGACTAAAATTCGATGTCAGTGCGCGATGGAGCAGTTCTAGCCCTACCAAAAAACCTGATTTTGTCAATGCAGACCAATGGTTACAATTGTATCAAGAAGCTTGGCAAAACGATGGCAAAACGGGCACGCCTGATTTGAGTGCGAGCGGAATCCGAATGTCGTGGGCGCAAGCAAACGACCCAAAAAATCATACAAACTGGATCGACCAAGTGATTGGCAACGGCTTCAAGCAGAACTATAACTTATCGGCGAATTACATGGGTAAGAATTTCGCATTAAAAGGGATTCTCTCTATGGACGACAATGGTAGTTTTATCATTGGCAACAAATACAATAGGGTTTCTGAAAGAGTAAATATGGATTTCAGACCGATGAAAGGTTTAAACATTCAGGTTTCTCAATCTTTAAGTAGAGGTACCAACACCCGTGTGGATGCCGCTTGGGCTGGTGGATTGGGCAGCGCAATGAGCACGATGCTTCCGATATATCCATTGGAACAACTTTACGATAGTGCGAGTAAATCGTACATCACACCCGTAGGACTCCAAACCATTCGTAACCTAAAAAATTGGAGAACCGTTGAATTGCGATCTATCAACAACGCAAGCGTAAGCTATGAAGTCAACAAGAATATCCACTTAAACTACAGTACCAGCGTAGACTACATGGATTACAACGAACATCTGTATGAGCCTGCGGCTTTAATTAAATTATACAATAGTAACTACAAACAGAACGGCGCTGCAAAGTGGTTCCCTAGCTGGACGATGAATAGAAACCAGTTCTTTACTGCACAATACGAAAAGCAGTTGAGCCCTAACCACAATATTAGTTTCATGGGTGGAACAGAGTCGCAGCATAGCATCACACACAGTAAGTACGTTGAGAATTTTGATGCAACGGGACCTATCGACCAAGTAGCGATACCCGATACAGCAAAAATCGCCAATAGCAAAACCCCTTACGAATGGGCTTTCATTAGTTATTTTGGCCGATTCAATTACAGCTTCAAGAACAAACTCAATTTCCAGCTCACGAGTCGTTGGGATGGAAGTTCTCGCTTCGGCAAGAACAACAGATACGGATTTTTCCCTGCTGCAGCGGTTGGATACATCCTTTCAGAAGAGAAATTCATGAAACAGTACAAATGGATCAACTTCATGAAACTTCGCGCAGGAATGGGTAAGAGCGGTAATGCGAACTTCGACAACTATGCACGTTGGGGTACCATAACACCATCTGGCAATTTGCCAAATTACAATGGTCAGCCTCAATTGGCCCCAGCCCGTTTGGAAAACCCTAATTTACGTTGGGAAAGCACTGTGAACTTTGATGCGGGCGTTGAAATGGCTTTCATGAAAGGCAGAATCAGCACCGAAATCACCTATTACAGCAAAGTAACCAGCGATGTAATTATGAATGTTTCAATTCCGGTATCTACAGGTTTTGGAAGTTTTTACGATAACGTAGGTGGCATCACAAACAAAGGATTAGAGTTCTCATTAAAAACCGTAAATATTCGCCAGAAGAATTTCAATTGGACCACCAATTTCAGTGTGGCGAGAAACGTCAACAAAATCACTAGCATCGGCGTATACTCCCCTGATGCCATCGGCGGTGGAACAAATGATACCCGTGTAGTGCTAAACCAACCTGTTGGCACGAACTTCTTGGTAAGATTCTCCCATATCGACAAAGCCACTGGTGCACCCGTTTATTTGGACATCAACGGCAAAGAAACTTCCAAATGGGACCCTGCAAATCGCGTAGCAGTAGGAAACGTCCTTCCGAAAGCCTTCGGTAATTTGGCCAACACCATCTCCTACAAAAACTGGGAATTGAATGCCAATATCTACTTTAATATTGGTGGTAGCATTTTCGAAAGCTCTGTAAAACGTCAGCTCAGCTTAATGACCGATTGGAACATGGACACACGTGTTATGGACCGTTGGCAGAATCCTGGCGACGATGCGCTGTACCCTAAAATGACATTAAACACATTCAACCACGGCGCTACTACCCCATGGATCAATACCGATCTTTGGTTGCAAGATGGCAGTTATGTGAGATTGAGAAGCCTTAACATTGGCTACCGATTGCCAAAGGCTTGGTTGCAGAAATCTAAGTTTGATGCGGCAAAGGTGATGATTGTAGGTACCAACTTACTTACCTGGACTCGCTACACTGGTATCGACCCAGAAATTGCCCGTGACTTTGAAAATGCCACCGATAGAAATATGAGTGGTAGCATTACTTATTTAACAACGCCTCAAGAAAAGAGCATCAGTTTGGCCTTTAACTTCAGCTTTTAATCATGAAAAAGACATTTACACAAACCATAGCCATTGTCGTAGCATTGTTTGCCGCGTCCAGCGCTTTCACGGGTTGTCAAAGCATCGAAACTCCCCCACCCAACGAATTATTGGTGGATGATGCAATCAAAACCACAGACGACCTGCAACGATTACTTAACGCGAGTTACAATGAGGTCGCGAATACATTTGGGGGATTTGCTTCAATGATGAGCGAAATGCAGTCGGACAACTTAAGCATGCCAAATAACAACGACTTAAGGGAATTATACAGTCATAACGTTTTGTTTTTCAACACAACAAGCGGAAGCTTTTATTCAATACTTTACCGTGCAATTTTCCGCGCGAATTTTGTCCAAGACAATATGGATAAGGTAGCGGATATCACCGTAGCGGACAAGAATCGGATGTTAGGCGAAATCAAATTCATTCGGGGCCTATGTCATTTCACTGCTGTTAGAATGTTTGCCCAACCCTATGGCTTTAGCGCAAAAAATGAGCACCCTGGGATTGCCATTGTGACGAAATCTTCTACCAAGCCAAGCCCGCGTTTATCAGTTGGCGAAGCTTACGATGCGATTTTGGCCGACTTGAAAGATGCGGAAGGTTTGTTGCCCGCAGAAAATGGCAATTATGCCGATAAAATGAGTGCAACTGCATTGTTGGCCCACGTATACTTCCAAATGGGCAAATACACCGATGCGGCATCTCACGCATCAACAGTTATCGATTCAAAAAAATACACCCTAAGCGATACCGTAAACTTATTTACTCCTGCGGCGAGCAGCGAATACATCTTCAAGATTGTCAGCACGGGAATTAACGACAAACGAAGTGGCGGATATTCAGACAATTACTCGCCTGGAAATCCAACCTGTCAATTATCAAAGCAGCAATGGGAATCTTTCAAGGTAGATTTGGCGATTGATAAACGTTTGAAATTGTTGACCGTTGTCAACGCGGGTGCGCAAAATGAATTCATCAAAAGCGAAATGTTCAATGCACCCTATTTTAACGTCCCTGTTTTGCATTTAACGCAAATGCATTTAATACGAGCTGAGGCTCTGGCAAAATCCGGTGGAGATTTGGGCATTGCAACGGCCGACATCAATGCAATCATCGAAAGAGCTTACACGGACAATAGCAAATTGGTAGCTTCCGGTTCAACTGCACTTCAAATTATTGATGCTACGAGAAGTCAAAGAAGAATTGAATTGCTATTCCAAGGCGATCGTACAAATGAAATCAAACGATTGGGCGCCATCGAAAGTCAGAATATTTACGTTCGCGGCCATCGCTGGGATTGCGCAGGTTTTGTTTTGCAATTTCCAATCACAGAAAAGACTAGCATTTTTGAAATTAACCCAACAGGAGGTTGTAACTAATGAAAAAGACAATTCAAATTGCGGCACTATCCATCATCCTTTGCGGTGCGATGATTGGCTGCAGACCAGAAAAAAAGACTTTAGGTCCTAAACCGAGTCAAACCGAAGGTATTTCGAACACCGGATGGATTCTATCACGCGTTGATCAAATTGATGTGAATGTACAATTGGCATTTGTTGAAAGTGATACTTTGCTAAATGTTACCGAAACTTTCATCGACGGTACACCTATGGAGTTCAGTTTCACAAAAGACGGATCCTACTCAATCGCAGGCGGTGCAGGAAGTCAACTATTTAAGATAAATGCTGGATCTTGGAAATTCGACAATGCCGACTACCCTAGCAAAATTATCTTAGACGATGGCACAGCGGGAGTAAACACCGTAAGCATGATGCGTCCAGTAAGACCTCAAGACAATTATTTGGTATTAAAATACAATAAGATTTGCGGCGGCAAGCGCACCGTGAGTTACCACTTAACATTTAGCAGAAAATAATTTGCCATGAAAAAAATCCTTTTATTTAGTTTGGCTTTGATTGTTTGCTTGTCAAAAATTCAGGCACAAAAAGCTTGGGCTACTCCAGACCCTATCAACCCCAATGATTCTATCACCATTTGGGTAGATATTAAAAAGTGTGACCGCCAACAATTGGCTGGGACTACGGACCCAATATATATGTGGACATGGGCCCCAAATGAGCACGCCGTTGGACATCCATTGCACAATGGAACATGGTTAGCTAGTAACGATGCATTACAAATGCGTTCCGCCGGAAACGACTTATATTTCTTCCGTATGGTACCTACCTCATTTTACGAGGTTACTGCTGCAGAATTATACAACAACGACATCAGCTTGTTATTGAAGAAGAAGGATGGTACCGGCACTGCTGCAGGAGAAGACAAGACGGAAGATTTAAAAATCGACTTAACACCTCCCGTTTCAGGACCTCAAAAAGTATCCCCCTTCCCAAGTTTGGCCAAAAAAGACACATTGAGCATTGGTGCAACGGATGTTTTAACGATTATTTATGATCGCAATTTGGAGACGAAGGATACCTTAAAAAACAAAGAGGACTTCTACTTGTATCTTAGAGCTAGAACAGGACCAGGCCTAACCGATTTTATTCAGTTTGTTTCAATCACCAAAGTGGCCACTGAACCCAAATTAGCAATGAAGAATTTGGGTGGCGGCAAATTTTCTTTGAGCATGATTCCCAATAAATTCTTTGCATCTGTAAATCCTACAAATCAAAAGATATTATCGGTTCAATTTCAAATTGTACGAGGTAAAATCAGGAACTCAAACGACACCGTAGATGGTACGTATGAGTATTTCTTAAACCAGAACTGCGAGTAACAATTGCTCTAGAGCCCTTCGATTTCGATCTCGTTGCGGATCAAATCAGCCAACTCCTCTCGTTTGCGAATCAAATGGGCCACGCCATTCTTTACCATAACTTCTGGTGGTCTGAGTCTAGCGTTATAATTGTTGCTCATCGAAAAACCGTAAGCGCCAGCATTTCGAATCCTCAAAATATCGCCCTCTCTTACTTCATTCAGTTTGCGATCATAACCCAACGTATCCGTTTCGCAGATATAGCCCACCACACTATAGAGTCGCTGCGTGCCTTCTTCGTTTGAAATATTCTCGATGAAGTGATACGCATCGTAAAACATCGGTCGAATCAAATGGTTCTGGCCTGAATCAACGCCCACAAAAACGGTAGATGTTGTTTGTTTGATTACGTTTGCTTTCACCAACAACGAACCCGATTCACTCACGATGAATTTCCCCGGTTCAAACCACAGCTCAAGTTCTTTGCCATAATCCTGACAAAACAATTTAAAGGCAGCAGCAATTTTATCTCCAATCTCCTCAATTTCTGTTACGATATCATCGGGTTTATACCCCACTTTAAAGCCACTACCAAAATCCATAAACGCTAAATCTTTAAAATCCTTGGCGGCATCAAAAAGCAACTCCGCACCGCGCAAGAAAACATCACCGTCTAAAATATCACTGCCTGTATGCATGTGTAATCCATTCACTTTGATTTTCAAGGACTCCACCACACGAAGAACGTGTCTCAACTGATAAATTGAGATTCCAAACTTAGAATCAATATGTCCCACCGAGATATGACTATGTCCACCAGCCATGATATGCGGATTCAACCGAATACAACACGGAACGGTATTTCCATATTCACTGCCAAACTGCTCTAAAATGGAAATGTTATCGATGTTGATATGGACACCGAGTTCAACCGCCGCCTTAATTTCGTCAAAGTGCACGCAATTGGGCGTATACATAATTTCATGGGGAGCAAACCCTGCTCTCAAGCCCAGTTGTACTTCCTCTATGGAAACGGCATCTAAACCAGCCCCTTGAGATTTTAACAATCGCAAAATATTGACATTATTTAGGGCTTTCAGTGCATAATGCAATTTCACTTTTACCCCGGGAAACGCGTTTAGTAATCGCTTGTACTGTAACTCGATTTTTTCGGCATGGTAAACATAAACCGGAGTGCCAAATTCTTCAGCAACCTGTCTTAACATTTCATTCGACAATCCAATTTCCATTTTTCTCTTGCTCATATTATTTAGTTTTATTCTTTTTGATTTTAATTATTCTATTTTGTGATTTGACATTCGCTCACTGACCCATAATAAAAAAGGCGGGGTGAATATCACCCCGCCTTTTCAAAAGTTCGAAGTGTAATTATTGAATCTGTTTCTTCTTAGAAGAGAAATCTACTACGATAGGCGTTGCAATACATATTGAAGAATAAGTACCAACCACTACACCAATTAACAAGGCTAATGAGAAGCCTTTCAACGCGTCTCCACCGAATAGGAACAATATCAAAACAACTACAAATACGGTAGCTGAAGTGATAATGGTACGACTCAATGTATCGTTGATCGCAGTATTGATTAACGCTTCATCGTTACGATCTACACGTTTAGACGTCAAGAATTCACGAATACGGTCAAATACAATTACCGTATCGTTTATAGAATATCCTAACAAGGTCAACAATGCAGCAATCAAGTTTTGATCAAAGTCAGTTGGGAAAGGAACCACACCATCCAAAATGGCGAAGAACGACAATACCACTAACACGTCGTGAATCAAAGCTACTGTTGCACCCATACCGTAAGCTACGCTTCTGAATCGGAATACAATGTATAAGAAAATACCTACAACCGTTAAGATTACCAAGAATGCACTCTTATCGCGGGTACTAGTCGCAATGGCAGCACCCACCTTAGAAGAACTAAGGATTGGATCGCCATCTGCCAACTTAAAGCCTTTCAATGCAGTCAAAACAGCGGTACGAACTGAGTCGCGACCTTCCTGACCTTGTGCATCAATCATATAAGTAGTAACCAAACGGAACTGGCCTTGGTTACCAAAAGTTTTTACTTCGTTGCTAGATCCTTTCATGGCGTTATCCAAAGCCACTTTAATATCTTCTGTTTGATACTTCTTACTTGCATCAAATTGAACAACATAAGAATACCCACCTTTGAAGTCAATACCCGTATTGATACCTCCTTTAGAAATAAATGCAATCAATCCAACCAAGATAATAAACCCAGATGCCATATAGTATTTCTTACGGTTTGATACGAAATCGATATTAGAATTCTTTAAGAAGCTCTTATTCCAAGGTGCATCAAAACTGATATCTAACCCTTTATCAGCACGACGATCCAACAACAAACGAGTGATGAACAACGCCGTAAACATTGAACTAAAGATACCAATTACCAAGATAATCGCAAATCCATAAGCAGGACCCGCACCGGCAAATGTCAAAATGAATCCAGCCAACAAAGTCGTAATGTTAGAATCTACAATGGCGCTCATCGCATGTTTAAATCCATCTGCAATGGCCGTTTTCATTCCTTTGCCAGCAGCTAATTCATCTTTAATACGCTCGTAAATCAAAACGTTCGCATCTACCGCCATACCCACAGTCAAGATGATACCGGCCATACCAGGCAATGTCAATGCTGCACCCATACTGGCCAATACTCCCATAATCAAGAATACGTTACCCAATACCGCAACAATTGCCATCCAACCCGCACGACTGTAATACAACACCATGAATAAGATAGTAGTTATAAAACCGAACAACAATGAATTCAAACCACGGTCGATAGAATCTTGACCCAATGATGCACCCACTTGTTCGCTTGCTACAATTTTCGCTGGAGCAGGCAATTTACCCGCCTTCAATACGTTTGCCAAGTCATTGGCTTCACGGATATCAAAGTTTCCAGTAATTTGACTGTTACCACCGCTAATTTTTTGATTTACTACTGGAGCAGAATAAACGCGCTCATCCAAAACAACCGCAATGTATTTGCCGATGTTTCTTCCTGTTACTTGCGCCCACTGTGTTCCTGCCTTAGAGGTCATTTCCATAGAAACTTCCAATTCACCAGTTGGTGAAGTATTTACACGCGCATCAGAAATAATATTATCATCTTCAGCAGAAAGCGCAGCGTTTCCGTCGCGATCCAACTTCAAGAAATAAACAAAATACTCATCTGAATTCACTGCTTCTTTTCCATCGGCATTGAAATCACGAGGTTTTGCACTGTAAGCTACTTTCGCATTTTCGATACGTAAAACTGCCGCATAACGCTCATCTTCCAACATTTTGCCCAACACTGCACGATCTGCCTTTTTAACAACTGCAATCGCCGAACCTGGACCATCGTTTCCAAATGACTTTAACACTTTAGCCAAAGGACTTCCGTTTGCTTCGTTCTTCTTATCGTCTTTTTTCTTATTGTCTGCAACCTTAGGACTATCAGCAACTGCCGCCGTCGTTGTTGTCGCTGGGGTCGCCGAAGCTACCGGTGCCGCCGCCGCGTTCACTACGCCAGAATCCATAGATGCTGAGTCAGGAACTTCGGTTACCGGCGCAGCCGACATTTTGCTTGCTTTATATAAGGCATTTAAGATACGAGTACCATCTCTACGCTGACCGTCGTTTCCGTATACTTCATAAAACTCCAATTTAGCACTCTTCTCAACCAATTCTTCCATTCTACGTGGGTTGTCGACACCAGGTAATTCTACACTGATACGACCTCCGTCGATTTTCTGAATGGTAGGCTGAGTTACGTTTGATTGGTTGATACGTTTTTCAACCACTTCGTATACGCGATCAACCGCGCTTGTAGTTTCCGTCTTCAAGTAGGTTAAAACCTCGCC
Source organism: Bacteroidota bacterium (assembly GCA_041178665.1). Taxonomy (GTDB): domain Bacteria; phylum Bacteroidota; class Bacteroidia; order NS11-12g; family UBA955; genus UBA955. The sequence goes on along the minus strand of JBEGUW010000124.1, from coordinate 35,350 downwards.
TTCAGTGCTATTGCTCTGAATTACGCCCTTATTGCCTTTAGCAAACAAATTGGCCATATTTCGGCTTGGACTATTTTTCTTGAAACTCGCAACGAATGCATCCACGAAATCTGCACCATTATCACGAACCGCAACATTGGCTTCATCAATGGCACGATTTAAATCGCGATCCTTTGAATCGTTGGAAAGCACCTTAACAACAGCGCCTTTATCCACTTCCAAGATTACGTTCATTCCACCGCGCAAATCCAAACCTAAGTTGATTTCACGCTGTTTACATTCAAAGTAGGTGAATCCTGCGATTCCCACACTGTAAATTTCTTGATTGCCTAAACTGTCGATGTAACGGCGATAAGCTTCTTTGTTATCTCCACCTTTTTCAGCAGCTTTTGCGGCAAATGCTTTTGCCTCTTTTTCAAATCCTTGGGCCTTCCAAGTAAACGACAACTGGAACAAACATGCGAGTGCCAGAACAATCGAAAATCCTACAATAGTTTTATTGGTTTTCATCACTATATAAAAGTATCCAAATTATGGAAGCGCGAAAATAAGGAAAAAAAACAAGTTAATGACCTCCCAACGAATTGGCTTGCAATTTTTGCAACAATAATTTTATTTCTTGGGCCGAATAATCCTTCATACATCGAAAATGACCCTTCGGACAAGCATCAAAACCCAATTTAGAGCAGGGATGACAGGACAAATCCTTACTTACAAGGTGTAGTACTTTATTATTATTAAACCCGGCAGCAAATCCCAGCCCCGGATCAGTACTGCCCCAAATCACGAGCATTGGTTTATTATATATAGCTGCAACATGACTAAAACCCGTATCGCCACCGATAACAAAATCACTCAAAGCAATACATCTTGAGGAAATTTCTAAATCAAACACCCCAACCCCATCGATTAATCGATTACCAAACTCCGCAACCAACTCCAACGCAAGCCCTTTTTCGTTGGCACCACCAATCAAATACCAGTTATTATTGTCCTGACTAAAGATATCCTGCCACACCGATTTCGGTATCTTCTTGGTTTCATAGGTTCCCCCGAGAATTGCAACGCCATAACTACCAGGGAAATTCGCTCCACCAAAGGTTGAAATATCAGCCGGAACAAACTTCTGAGAATCTTCTGAAAATCCCGAATATTCAGGAAGCCCGACCGACCAATCGCTGATTTCGATACCCGCACAACCAAGACGTTTCATTAATTGATTGGCCGCATACAAATAGCGTTCCTGCACGTGAGATACTTCAAATTGAGGCGATTTGGTTTTCACATAAAGCCATCGCGTAAATCGTTTTTTATGATAACCTACTGAAATGGTCAACAACAGAAGTAACCGAACCCAATACGACCGAAAATTGCAATGTAAATCCAAAACCCCATCATATTTCTCCGCCTTCAATTTCGCCACGAGGTCGGCTTCACCCCAAGTATAAAATTTATCGACCGCAGCTCCACCATGCAACAAATCTCCCATTTTAGGCTTGGTGAGCAAATGCACCTCAATCCCAGCAACCGTTCGCATAGCTGTCAAAATCGGCGCGGTAAGAACCACATCGCCCAAGCTGCTCAAACGGATGACTAAAATTTTCTTCACGATGCGATTTACTTTATCAGCGATTTCACTTTTTACGCTTTGCAAGATACGCTTCAAATTCAACCAAATTCAATGCGTTGAGGGTCTGCGATGTCTGCAATCCGCCTTTTTGTCCACTCAAAACGCCAAAATGCATATCCAAATATCCCCTTTTCTCATGCGCGTCGGGATTTACCGAAACCATCACCCCCTTCTCCATCGCATAGTCGATGTATCGCCAATCTATATCCAAACGATACGGATGCGCATTCAACTCCAAAGCCACGCCATTCGCAGCACAAGCATCAATCACCTTGTGATGATCTATCGGATAACCTTCTCGCATCAACAGCAATCTCCCGGTGGGATGACCTAATATTGTTGTGTATGGATTTTCGATGGCTCGCAGCAACCGGTCCATCGCCTTGTCTTGGGTCATATTTAAGTTGCTATGCACCGATGCCACCACCATATCAAACTGACGTAAAATCTCTGGCTCGTAATCCAAATCGCCATTGCCAAGAATATCACTTTCGATTCCCTTAAAAATCTTGAAGGGCCAGAGCTGTTGATTCAATGTATCAATCTCTTCAAACTGCTGTAAAACCCGTTCCACCTGCAATCCACGAGCATATCCCGCTGTTTTGGAGTGGTCGCAAATACCCAAATATTCCATGCCGATTTCCATGGCAAACAGCGCCATTTCCTCCACCGAATTGAGTCCATCCGAATAGGTAGTGTGATTGTGAAGCACCCCTTTGATGTCTGAATACTTCAACAACGATGCTTCTTCTACCGGTCTTTCTAATTCACGATGTCCTTCGCGGCGGCTGGGCACCACAAAATTGACCCCCTTTGCGGCATAGGTATTACCGTCGCTGCCTTTCCAATCCGAGGAAGAATATCCAAGCAGTTCAAGGTGCCTGGCCGCCGCGCCCCCCTCAAACAACACCCGATCGAAATCAGAATGCATCACCACTTCCATTTCGATAACAAACCCTTGTTCATGCCTCAGGACACCAGCTTCTTCATCCATCGTCCATCCCAGTATATCTGGACCACCTTCTGTTGCAACCGCATCCCAGTCCGACGCCGTAATCCCACTCATCTCCATCGCCGTAGTAAGCAGCACCAAATTCTCTATCACATCGCTTTTGCGATAATAATCGCCCGTAAATTCATGTCGCTCATCCCCAAAAACCAATCGCATCCCCGCCAAAAACGACTCCGCATAGGGCATCAATCGGGCCAAATGAAACTTTCCTCTCGCGCCGTATGAAAACTCAATGGCAGCCATAATCGTTTGTTGCGTTTTGTAACCAAATCCACTGACTTCCACCAAGCGATTCTGCCTGCAAGCATCAAACAAATCCTCCACCGTATCGATCCCCAATTCCTGCCAAATCAATCTCACCTTTTTTGGACCCAAACCCTTCACCCCCAACATCGTAATCAATCCTATGGGTGTAACTGCCAATAAGTCCTCCAACGCTGGAAATCTCCTCGAAACACTATACTCCACAATCGCTTTGGCCACCGACTTACCAACTCCAGGAATCAATAATAGTTGCGATTCTTGCAAATCAGAAAGTGGCTCTTTGATTTTTCGCAAATTGAAAGCGCCAGATGCAAAAGCCTTGTACTTAAAAGGATTCTCTTCATGCAATTCAGCCAAACTCGCATATAACTGCAAGGCTTTTACGATTTCATGATTATCCACCGACATATATCCTCAAATCAACCCAAAAGATATCAAACCCCCAAATCCCTTTCAATCACTTGAATTACCTCATCGGCAACCCAAGAACTCAACGCCACACCCATACCGCCCATTCTCACCGCCAAACAAACCCTATCGCTATGCCATCCAATAATTGGATTCCGATTCTCATTCATCCCCATCACCCCAGACCATTCGTAGTCAAACTCAACCGCCCTCCCCGGCAAAACCACCGTTTCTAAGTACGATTTCAAATACAATCGAAACTGATCAGTGACCACCATTTCCATTGTCTCCTCCCCCTCAAAATCCAAATTCCGACCTCCGCCAATCAATACCCGATCACCCCCCAATTCCCTAAAATAAATATATCCTTTGTCGGCATGAAAAATCCCCTCAAATGGCAACTTTCCCAACGATTTCGTCACAAAAACCTGACCTCTCGCCGGCGAAACTGCCAATTCTGGAATCAACCGCTTGCTAAATCCATTGGTACAAATCAACAACCGAGAACACGAAATCTTCAACCCACTAGCCAACTGCAACCTCACAAAATCCGAACTTTCCTCCCAGTCCAATACCCGCATCCCCTCATAAATCTCAACCCCGGCCTGCAAAGCATCTTCCCTAACCGCCTTATATAACAGATGACTCTGAAGCCCCCCTTCCAGCGGCGAGAATACTCCCTCCTTCATCACATTCATCCCAGTAGAAATCGTATCGCAAGCCTCAAAAGAATCTTTACCATGAACCGAACGCAACATCCCATTGAGCCCAGTCAAATGATCAAAAACCCGAACCGCCTCCTCAGCATCGCCCGAAGAAAAAACCTCCGTTCCGCCGGTTGCCTGAAAACCAATCCTCGCAGCACCGTAACGACCTAACAATTTCTGAATCCCTAAAAACCGCTTTTCATACAACCCCACTGCCTCCAACTCACTCGTGCGCGCGATTTCATCCAACATCTCCCCCGCACTGCCAAAACAAGCAAAACCGGCATTCCGCAAACTAGCTGCGTTACCCAAAGCATGTTCGTCTAGCACCACAACCCGAGTTGCAGGAAACGATTCCTTAATCCGACGTGCACTTTGAAGTCCAACCAATCCCGCACCAATCACCACCCAATCAGCCTTGCCAAAGCCCTGTTGCTCCCAATAGCTGATCGTGTTCATCGCAGCGCTACATTAGTTTAAATACGATGCGATCACCTGCTGGTAAGGCGTTGCAAAAGTTTCCATCGCGCCCCAGTCCTCACCGTTCACACAAATCACCTTATCGGCCAAAACCGTTCCTACATGCGTAGCAATAACCCCAGCTTCCGAAGCCAATTTCATCAAACGACCCAAACCATCCTGCGACACAGAAACCACAACCCGGCTTTGACTTTCACCAAACAATCCCGCATCTATACGCAATCCCTTTTCGGTGCAAACATCAAATCCCTTGCCGCCAGCCATCGCACTTTCCATGCAAGCCACAAACAATCCGCCTTCGCTGATGTCGTGCGCCGATGCAACCGCCTGCTCCTTCGACAAAGTCTCCAACAACAAATGCAATGCGTATTCTTCGTCCAAATCAAAGGACGGACATGGGCTATGACTCACCCCTTTTACCTTCGCGATATACTGCGAACTACCCAAATCGTTGCGCGTTGTTCCCAACAAAACGATGGCATCGCCAGCATCGCCAAAAGGAATACTCATGCGATGCTCAGGCTGTTCGATAATACCCACCATACCAATGGTTGGCGTTGGATACACGGCCTGACCGTTAGTGCTCTGGTTATAAAAGCTTACGTTTCCGCCTGTTACCGGAGTATCAAATTTCCGACAAGCTTCGCTCATACCTTCGATGGCATTTTTAAATTGATAATAAACCTCCTCGTTGTAAGGATTGCCAAAATTCAAACAGTTGGTAATCGCCGTTGGCACACCACCAGTGCATCGAATATTCCTAGCAGCCTCAGCCACCGCAATCTGCGTCCCCTTATTGGGATCAGCAAATACATATCTACTGTTGCAATCCACCGTCAACGCCAAACTCTTTTCAGAGCCAACGATTTTCACAACCGCCGCATCAGATGGCAAATTGGTCGATTCGTTAATCGTTCCAACCATCGAATCGTATTGCTCATAAATCCAACGCTTACTGGCGATATTGGGCTCATTACACAATTTAATGGCCGCATCTTTTGCTTCTGCTAAACTCAAATCCGCAACCGAATTCAAATCAAACTTGGCGATTTCTTTCATATATTCAGGTTCGGCCCATGTACGACGGTAAACCGGTGCACCACCACCCAACACCAATGATTCCGCAGGAATATCAGCCTCAAGCACATCGCCCATAAAGTAACGGACATGCTTGGTATCTGTCACCATCCCAATGTGGGCATACGTCAAATCCCACTTCTTCAACACCTTTTCTACTTCTTTTTCTCTTCCCTTTTCGATGATCACCAACATGCGCTCTTGGCTTTCGCTGAGCAACAACTCCCAACCTTTCATATCGGGCTGACGCATGGGCACTTTATCCAACCAAACATCCATCCCCACATCGGTCTTTGCACTCATTTCGCTGGTAGAACAAGTAATACCGGCCGCTCCCATGTCTTGCATTCCAACCACCGCACCCGTTTCGATGATCTCCATGCTCGCCTCCAAAATCAACTTCTCCCAGAAAGGATCACCCACTTGCACCGATGGCAAATCAGAGATACTGTCTTCACTCATATCTTTCGATGCGAAAGCTGCGCCGTGAATACCGTCTTTGCCTGTAGCTGAACCAAAAATATAAACTGGATTGCCAGCAGGACCTGCACCGGCAGAAATACTCTTGCCAACGCCCACAATACCAACACTCATGGCATTCACCAGATTATTTTGCTCATAGCAGTCATCAAAATACACCTCACCACCCACAGTTGGAATACCAAAAGCATTGCCATAATCGCCGATGCCTTTCACCACACCTTTCACCAACCACTGCGTTCGCGCGGTAGCAATATTTCCAAAACGCAAAGAATTCAATTGCGCGATAGGCCTAGCACCCATCGAAAAAATATCTCTATTGATTCCACCCACACCGGTTGCCGCCCCTTGATAAGGCTCAATTGCACTCGGGTGATTGTGACTTTCGATTTTGAAGCAACATGCCAACCCATCGCCAATATCTACTAAGCCCGCGTTTTCCTCGCCCGCTTCGGCCAACATCTTAGAACCCGACTTGGGCAATGTCTTTAACCAAACGATAGAGTTTTTGTAACTGCAATGCTCGCTCCACATAACAGAGTATATGGAGATTTCCGTAAAATTGGGATGACGACCTAGTATGTCGCAAATCTTGTTGAATTCTTCTTCCAACAAACCCAACTGTTTGGCTTGTTCTAGTGTAGCGGGTTGATGTACCATGCGCTACAAAATTACAACACCGCAAGCGGAGGATGAAATTACTTTTAGATAGTTTTAACCACTACTTACCCACTTTCTAGCGCATCAACATGATGGTACCAGAAATGGTTTTGCGACGAACGCGGTCACCGGTTTTTAATTCATAACGATAAATGAATGTATATAGCCCTTCTTGACATATATCATTCATATAATAGCCATCCCACTCGTAGACGTTTTTCTCATGGCTATCAAAGACTTTATCACCCCAACGGTTGTATACTAAAAATAAAATTGGAACAGCGCCACGACCGAAGATCTTGAAACTCTCATTGCGATTGTCGCCGTTTGGTGTAAATGCTGTGGGGATAAACAAATCACAATCCCCCATCATCAAATTCACAGTCACATCATCTGTTGCACTGCCGCAAGAATTTGATACTGTGCAAGAATATGTACCTGCAGAACTTACATAAATAACGGTATCACTTGAACCCGTACTCCATTTAATCGTAGTATTTGGCAATAACGGAGCTACCAATTTCACCATTGATCCGCTGCACAAAACAGTATCCATCGGCAATGAAATTGATGGTGAAACATTGACTTTGATATTGATTGAGTCTGACGCCTTACATCCCGCATTATCGACTACGGCACCGTAAGTACCTGGCAATGACACGGTCTTAATATTTGCCGTAGATCCATCATTCCACAGAACTGTACCCGGAATCGAAACAGTAATATCAGTACTTGCCCCATCACAAAGCGTAGTATCCTTACCCAAATTCAAAATTGGCTTTGGCGTAATTGTGATATCTGCAGTTGAAGAATCTGGACAATGCTGATCTTGAACCACGTATTTAATCGTCACCTTACCCGTTTTGGTTGGATAGAAGCTGTTCCCCGTAAATGTCTCTCCCTTGAAAATACCTCCCGTTGTTTTTGGACTCAGCATAATGGCCGGACCACCTTGACATGCCGTTGCTGGCAATCCCGTAAATGCCGGATCAACATTGGGTTTCACTTTTACGACAATTGTATCTTTTCCAGTACAGCCATCTACACTCGTGGCTTCATGGATAATGGGATAATCTCCAACCGCTGGAAAAGATTTAGATACTGTTTTTGTAACTGCTGTTGTTCCTCCGCCCAAATCCCATTTAAAACTCACCAATCCTGGAAATTTATTGTCAAAATCGAAGTTGTTACCAGCCAAACACTGAATAGAATCATTCACCCAAACACCTGATGAAGGACTCGCGACTACCTTTACCCACATATTGGCCGTGTCGGTACAACCGGTCTGCTTGTTATCGTAAAGTGTTTCACTCTTATAATGAATGCGATATCTACCTGGGGCCAAATAAGACTTTGTAGGATTTGGAATGGTAGCACTATCTTGATCATTAAAAAACCAAGTTCGGATGTAAGCGCACTTTGGGATTTTCGCCAACTGAGTATTGTCATCAAAACGGAAAACGTGTCCGTCAAAACACTGTACCGTATCATTCGCTTTCTCAAATGGCTTACTTATAGGCCGCGGTACGATAAAAATTGCTTTAGGCGTAGTGGCGATATCTACACAATTCAAGGCCGGAGACGCAACCAAATTTACAGTAAAATTACCTCCTTTAGCATATGTGTGAGTTGCATTCAACCCAGTATCCTGAGAACCATCGCCATAAATCCAAGTATATTTAACCCAACCGAAATTGGCTGATTTGGTAGACGTATTGGTAAATGTAATTTTATTTGATTTCTCACAACTATCATTCGTTCCTTTGTGAGTAAAGGCAACAGTTAATTTGTGCGTGGTGAAACTAACGGTAGCCGTTTTTGATGTCAAATAATCCGGGCCCGTACCGTCATGCTCAAAAACAGTGACGTGGTAAGTGGTATTGACTTTAAGATTTGTAACAATTACGCTATTAGTAATATTATTGAAAACAGCAAAATTCCCTGTACCCAACTGTCCACCGCTTCCAAAATTTGCATTTGCCGAATATGAACTACCATCCGCTGGTGTAGCATCTACTGCTGATGCCTCTTTTACTAACACCAAACGCCATGCTCCATTTCCGCTCGTCCAAGTAAGCTGCGCCGAGTTACACGTAATGGTTCCAGCCTTTAAGTTCGTAGCCGCTTGCGTAGGTTCAGCCGCCTTCAATTGAATTGAAAAGGAGAACATAACGCAGAGAATCAAAAGTACCTTTTTTACCATTATTGCAATTCTTCGTCAAAAATACAATGTAAAGACAATGTAAACAAAGTTTTTGTTGTCTGAGGTCTTGAATAAAAACCCTGAAAGTCAATTCTAAACATCTAATTCAACATTGAATGAAAAATGGCTTTCGTAAGGTGTCTAAATATCCACGCATGCGGATAACTTTCAACAGCAAAATCATACGGATTTTCGCATCTTCGCATCAAATCGAGCCCATCATATGTCGAACAAACGAAGAAAACCCAGCGCTTGGCCAAGCATCATTTCACTGTCCTCTGTGATGTTCATGCTAGGGCTATTGGGATTTTCCATCGTAGGCTTTCAAGGATTAAGTCAGCATTTGATGGAAAGCAGTAGCATCGACCTCTATTTTGTGGATGGCAGCACTGAAGCACAAGTGAGGAAAATCGAACAATCTTTACTGAAGGAGCCTTGGATTAAAACAACCAAATTCATTAGCCCCAAAGACGGCGTGAAGGAAATGAGCGAGAAATACGACCCTGAATTTTTATCCTATGCAGAGTCCATCGCCTTGCCACTGAGTTTAGAAATTTACCCAAAGTCGGATTATGCCAATATTCAGTTTATTGATCGTGAATCTAAACATTTACGTACGTTCCCATTGGTGGAGGATGTTATTTACCAGCGGAATTGGGTAGAAAGTATGACAATGAATGTGCATCGCTTGCAAATCGGTTTTGCGGCCGCCGCCATAATTTCATTGATTGTTGCAATTGCATTAATTCAAAGTGCCACACGGTTAAGCATATTCGCAAATCGATTTTTAATCAAGAGCATGCAGTTGGTTGGCGCCACAAACAAATTTATTGTTAGACCTTATGTGATGGCATTTGTGCGACATTCATTGATTGCCATACCCATTGCGATGGGATTGTTATTAATAATTTTTTACGGCTTACCCTATATTTTTCAGGATTTCGCCATCATCAACGACTTCACAAAACATATTGGTGTGATGGCATTGTTTGTAATTTGTATTTCTGTGTCGATATTTGGACTGATTTTGGCCGTTTTTGGCAGTTGGTTGAGTACCCGACGTTATCTTCGCACCAAGATCGAAAATTTATATTAAAGCCATGAGTTCAATCAAAAAACCCGCCTCGAAAATCGACAGCAAGCCTCAGCAACCGATGTTGTTTGCCAAAGAAAACTACATACTAATCATCGCTTCATTGGTGATTCTTGTCATTGGATTCATGTTGATGTCGGGCACAACCGACATTTACAACACCACAAAACTCACCGTTGCCCCCATCGTAGTTATTCTTGGGTTCCTTTTGGGCATCGTTGCAATTTTTTACCGAAAGAAAGCAGCGTAATCCATGACCTGGATTGAGAATTTAATTCTTAGTGTGGTTGAGGGCCTCACCGAGTTTTTGCCTGTGAGCAGTACGGGCCATTTGATGATCACCAGAGAACTCATGGGCATGTCGCCCAGCGAGCACGAAACCTACCTCATTGCGATTCAATTTGGCGCCATTGCCAGTGTCTTAACATTGTATTGGAAGCGTTTCTTTTCGAGGGACGCTTTATGGGTTTATCCGATTTTGATCATGGGTTTTATTCCGGCGGCCATTTTAGGATTTTTGTTTGATGACCTTTTAGAGATGATGTTGAAAGCGCCATGGATACCGGGGCTCACATTAGTAATATTTGGTATCGTATTGTTATATATCGAAAAGATTTTCCCTCCTGGAGATAAAAAAATCTCGGATCTAAAGTTTGTAGATGCGATAAAAATTGGACTGTTCCAGTGCTTGGCAATGATTCCTGGCGTAAGCCGTTCCGCAGCCACAATCGCCGGAGGTTTACAGGGCCGATTAACCCGTGCTGAGGCAACTGAATTCTCATTTCTATTGGCACTTCCCACCCTAGCGGCAGCAGGTGGATATAAACTATTAAAGCATTGGGAAGAGTTACAACAGGGCAGCGAATTGGTCGACATAGCCATTGGCAATGTGATCAGTTTTATAACGGCTTATTTTGCGATTAAGTATTTCATTGGATATATTCAGCGGAAGGGATTTGCCTTTTTTGGCTATTACCGAATTGTTGTTGGATGTTTATTCTTGGTGTATTGGTTATTTTTGAAATAGTGAGAGTTGATTGAATGACCAATTATTTGTTCGAAAACGAACGATATATTTGACAAAAGCACATGTTAAAAACTTCTAGTTCTTCCAGGATGACTTCACGAATGTTGATTGTGGGATTGTGGGTAGGATTTTTGTTGATTGGATTGCCCAGCGCAGCGGGGCAATCCAATCAACTGAAGTTATGTCGACTCAAATATAATGGCGGCGGGGATTGGTATAGTAGCAGAACAGCCCTCGCAAATTTGTCCCAGTATGCGAATTCGCATATTGGGACAAATTTGGCGACCACCGAGGCGATAGCAGAGGTGGGCTCCACAGACATCTACCGTTACCCTTTTTGCTTCCTCACTGGCCATGGAAACGTGGTTTTTTCTGACCAAGAAGCCGGCAATCTCAGAAATTATCTGATCGCCGGAGGATTCCTCCACATTTGCGACAATTACGGCATCGATCCGTTTATTCGCAGAGAAATGAAAAAGGCATTCCCAGAACTCACATTTCAGGCAGTACCATTCAATCACCCCATTTATCATGGGCCCTACTCGTTCAATAATGGCCTACCCAAAATACATCAACACGATGGGAAATCTCCAATAGGATATGGTTTGTTCTGGGAAGGCCGACTCATATGTTTTTACGACTACGAATGCGACCTCGGCAATGGATGGGAAGACCCTGAGGTATACAAAGACCCAATCGAAATCAGGGAAAAAGCACTAAAAATGGGATGCAATCTAATTTACCAAGCTTTTATTGCGCAATAAATTAGCCCCTGAATCTACACGAATAAAACCGCAACAAAGGCAATTTCAGGGCCCAAAAATTGGTCAATACTTGACGGCAAAAAGCAATTGAGGATTACTTCACCTCACGGATCCAAACCTGTGGAACCGCAGATTCATAATAGAAAATACCCTTGTTAGCATCTTTTTCTGATGGGAAGTCCTTCAAGAATACATAGTAACTCTTGTTACTTGGATCGTAAATTTTGTAGGCAAATACACCCTTCTTATACAAGTCTTTGATTTGCTTGTTCGCTTTTGCTTCTGCACTGTGTAAACCTGCAACCAAATAGAAGCCAGGCGATGGCTTAACCTTTTCTATTGGAGGCAATTTGATACCAGCAGTATCCTTACCTGCTCCAAAAGCAACCAAGTCTTCTATACTTGTAACAGTAACCTCTCTCTTCATCGAAGCACTATTCACATTGGCACCACCTTCGCTCTCACCATTTCCATTTTCACCCGAGCTATTCAAATTTGCATCTCCTTCACCTTCTCCGTCACCACCATTTGTGCTATTCAAATCAGACCCATTTCGAGAACCACCGCCCAATGCTGAAAATCCGATATACGTATGAAATTCATGAGAATTACCCAAAGCAATTCGCTGAGCACCCGTAGGCGTGTTATACGAATACGAAACTTTAATATCTGACTGAGGGGCAAATCCAATATTTCCACCAATCTGACCAATATCGTTGCCACCAATACCCATCCAAAACTTATCTTGGTAGTTAAACGAAGCGTTATATTGGACTCTATAATAATCAAAATTATATGCAGACACATAAATTGAAGGCTTCAACAAGATGTCGTTACCCAAATCAATATTATACCCAAACAACAAACTCGCTTGCGCTTGCATCTGGTAAGTAGATGTGTAATTGTAATAGATGTAATCAAATCGTGGCTTACTTAAACGAGAAATCGCAAATCCACCAAACCACTTTTCTCCATTGATAAATGCTGATGCGCGCAAATCAGCACGCGTTACCGGCGGTGTTAACATCAACGATTTGATAATTGGGTCGTTGCCGCTAATGTAAACAGCCTTCGACATATCAAAGTTCTGTGACAACACACCCACACTCATTCCTAAATTCAAATTGGTAGTACTCGCAATGGGCAAAGAATAGGCGTAAGTTGCATAGGCATTGTGCATTTCAGAGAAACCCACCCTTTCGCGCATATAATACAAACCATACCCAGTGTTTTTTGACGGCACGGGCATCGCGATGTTCAATACGGTTGTTTGTGGGCTACCTGGAACAGCCGAAAACATTTTGTTATACAACAAAGTCACGTGACCTTGCTCATGAGTATTCATGGCAGCAGGATTAATCAAAGAATAATCCATGTAATACTGATCCAATTTCGCTCCCATTTGGGCGCTTACGCTTCCAATGCACAGAGCAATGGCAGAAATGATGCTAATTTTTTTCATCTGAATTAACGAATTACTTGGATATAACCTCTAAACTCTTCGCCGTTAAAGCGATTTTTCATGTAGTAAAAATAAATACCTGGTGGCAAGTCAGTGCCTGAATTATCAACCGCCTTCCAGTCATTTAAATAATTGCCAGTATAATAAACCAATTTGCCTTGACGGTCACTGATGCGTATGTCGAACAAGTACAAATCTGCCAACTCGCTCAAATCCCAGAAATCATTCTGCAAATCACCATTTGGAGTAATCAAATTAGGAATCCTAACCAACGGAGGATCAACCACCGTAACAAGAACAGAATCATTGTCGTCACAGCCGTTTGAGTCAGTACCAGAAACATAATAGGTACGCGTAGTTAACGGACGGGCAATAACAGAATCACCATTACCCCTATTCAAAGTAGAACTATCAGTCCACCAATAATTGGTTGCACCAACCGCATGCAAATTCGCCTTTTTACCTCTGTAAATAGTGGTGTCACGATAAACAATAATATTCGCCATCGGGAAAGCTTTAACTTGGACTGAATCAATGGCAGTACAAATACCAGACGTCGCTGTTACTTTATACCAACCCTTGCCGTATAATTTTTGGGTACGATTTGTGTCCTTTGCCCCAATCCAACGGATGGTATCTCCCCCACTCGCTGTAATATCAATTGAGTCGCCCTTACACAATGGCATACTTCCAATAAATGAGAAAGAAACAACTGGCTTTACGGTAAAAGTAAAACTCTGTGTCATTGTATCAATACAACCCTGATCGTCTTCCACGATATACGAAACCGCATGAGGACCCGCCGTAGAGAAGTACTGCTTCACTGGCGCTTTTCCAATCACAACAGACCCATTGATATCCCAAGAATATTTCACCAAAGGACGAGCAGATTTCGATGCCGTGTCTTTGAATAATATAGTATCAGGCACACAAATACCCTCTTTGTAGAAGTCGGCTTTAGGACTCGGCTTAACAACAAACTGTTGGACCGCACTATCTGCACAATTATGAATAGAAACGCCGTAGAGTTTCACAGTGTATACCCCAGTATCGTTGTATGAGTGATTGTTCGATGTTGCTGGTAATTCCGTATTCCCATCGCCCCATCGCCATCCTGTATTCAATAACGTATCATTGACATCTATGTCAACGTTGAAATTAAATTTGAAATTATTGTATTTGAAACATTGGATTGAATCATTAGGCAACATGGCCTTATCCAATGAAAAGGTAGGATTAGGAATATAATGCGACATTACGATCCCCACTGCAGAATCCCTACAACCATGATTGGTCTCTGCAAGCATCACCACATTGTGAATACCCGGAGTAGCAAATAACACCTTTGGATTCTTTGTAAAGAAATTAATCGTATTATCGAATTTCCAACTATAAGTTGTCAATGGCTCTAGACTAAGCACAGTTTGGGTTTTGCGCAGAAATGCAGTAGAATCCCCAAAACACTTTTCTGTGACGGTATATCCAGCCGACGGCTTCGGTTGAACGAAAATTGAAAGCGTATCTGAGCTAATACAACCCGCATTAGAAGTAACAGTCAATCTTGACTTGTAAATCCCAGGCAATAAATAGGTATGCTTTGCGCCGTACAATGTAGTGTCGTTTCCACCATCACCAAATGTCCAAAAGTATGTACCCGCATAATCAGGATTCATGATTTGAGTATTATCAGTAAATACGGTTTCTTCACCGATACAAGTTGCGCTCTGTGTGTAATCAACCAATGGCAAAGCAAAAGTCCTTACGGGCTTAATGATAGAATCCCTACAAGCACCTTTTTGTCCTGCATAGTTTGAATATGAAATCAACTTGACAAAATACAGCCCTGGAGGATTATATTTCCGTGTCACTGTCTTTGATGTTGATGTTGGCGACCCGTCACCAAAATCCCATTTTCTTGTCGCAATTAAATCCGGTGCTGACACAGTGCTCTGATCATCGAACACAACAGACTGACCAAAACAAACATCTTTAGGATCAAAAGCAGGTGCCGGTTTGGCATGAACCACATAATCGAAAGTGTCAATCGCAAAACAAGCGTTAACAGTTGTCACTCTGAGAATTACCTTGAATCCGCCCGGATTTGTATATGTATGATTAACAATTTTCGACGTTTTGATTGTTGATGGCGGTCCGTCACCCAAATTCCAATTCCAACCCGAAATTGTCTCACCGTTAGCATTCGAAAAGTCAGTAAAAACGGTCTGCTCACCGATACAAACATTGTTTACCGTTTTTAATATAAAAGGCGTTGTAAATACAGTAACCATCTGAACCCAAGAATCCAAATTCCCGTCGGCATTTAGGATAGTTAAACTAACTCTATAAGTACCCCCATTTGCATATTTGTGAACTGCATTTTTTGTCGTTACCGAGTTCCCAGCCGACCCCGCATCACCAAAATTCCATGTGTTTGTTAATATTGCAGAAGTACTCTTGCTGAGGTTTGTAAACTTCAGTGTGTCGCCAGAACATCTACCAGTCAATTTAAAAGATGCAAATGGATCTTTACTTCCAAGAATATTTAGACCTGTTTTCCGCTCAGTGGCTGTTAGTACGATTGTATTTGCCAACGCAAACGTGCCCAAAGTCGACATACTCGTTGTGGCCGTGGTAATCTGACCCTTTCGAATCACAGATCCCGATCCGCCATGGTCTTTCCATGTTGCAGTAGCTGTGTAACCCAGGATTCTTAAAGTGGAATTTTCATAGACTCCATCATCCGTAGATACAGAATCATACCTAAGAGTAACTGCAAAATTGGAACTATTTGAAGCATTCGCAGGCACCGTAGCACCCTCAAAATAACTAACCGCAGAGTAATTTCTAATTCCCGTAGGTAGAGACCCGTTCCCAGTTGCTTTTCCCTTAAACATCTGAAACACGTAGTATGTCAAATTGCCATTTCCCTTGGAAAAACTCAAACCCACCGGACGATAATCACTACCCGCACCTATATGGAATGTCAAACTTGTAGAACCCGAAGTTAAACCAATATGCAGCGCGCCATCGATAAAACTAGTTTTATTCCCACCGGAAAATGTGCACCCAGCCAACGCCCTAAAGGCAAGTAGATTGGAACCTACTTTTACAAGTCCATCCGTTAAGGTGATTTGGGTTTTGACATTAAACGTCTTCGGCGCAGAATTCCCATCAATGGTCAAAGTAATACCCGTTTTGTTCATTGTCAATTGGTCCACCTGAACACTATCCACACTGAATGTCATTGTGTAACCCACCTGAACCGTTTCGGCATAATAACCGGTGGAAATCATAATAATGTCCGAACCCGATGTTGCAATATTAGCCGCGGCCGTGATTGTCAATTTTGCAGTTGCAGCACTCAATCCGTTGTTTGCATCATTTCCCGTTTTAGAAACGTAATATGTTGCGGCTGACAGAAACTGAATTGATGTAATCGTAAAAACCGATAAAACCAATACCGATTTGAGAAAAGATTGTATAGTAGAAAACTTCATGTGGATGTATGAATATTACAAATTTAAGTGTTTAGACGCGTTTTTTATGAATTTCGTTTCCCCAATCGCCCACACTAAATTCAAATGCGTTCTATTCGATACACTTAAAATGGTAAATCATCATCCTCGAAAGGATTACTCGCTGTGCTATTCGCACTTTGATCGCCTGATGGCATTGCATCAAAACTAGGCGCGCTATTGGTTCCCCCAACTGCACTACCCGCATTTTGTTTGGCAACATTCCACGCGCGAATATCAGTGTACCAACGACCGTTATACTCTCTACTCTCTACATCAACAGAAATTGTCAAATCCTGACCATCTTGAATATTAAACTTAGAAATTTTGTCGCCCCATAGGTTAAAACAAACCTTTTTTGGATACTGGCCAGGGACCTCAATGATGAATTCCTGTTTCTCCCATGTGGTACCATTCTTGGCATTTCCCGTCTGCTTCGGCAGAGTCTGAACAATTTTACCTGTAATTTCCATATCGCAAATCTATTTTTTTGTTTTCCATTTCAACTGCATTCATTCCTCAACTAATCCACAACTACATGCCTTCTTGTCCACCAGGTGGCTTTAAATCATCATTTTGCAGCTTGCGATTCACTGGCTTGGGCTTTTCAATGGTGAGCGACCCAAACTTATAATCAAAATTCACCCGAACGCCCCACATGTTTAGGCGCTGGACGTTCTTATAATCAAAATCTTGCCCCGAAGCTCGAGTAATGAAGTCCATTTTGGGTATGAAGGGATTATCTAATCCAAACCCCAAACCACCTTTATCATTCTTAAACCTGCGCTTTACCCCCAACATATGAAAAAACCAGTTGGTTGTAAAACCCTGTAAAGTATAAGTAGGCGCGTTAAATCTACCCCACAATTCTACTTGCCATTCTTTGGTGATTTTAACGCTCAATTTTGTACCCGCATTATAGGTCAACCCCTTATTTCTAGCGCCTTTCAAATAACCTGTATCTATCCCACTGCGAATATCTACCCAACCCAATCCACCATTAAAAGTAAGCGTCCAATCATTTCCTCTCCACTTCCCTTTGTAATTCATATTGACATCGAATCCCGAAGTGTAATTGATACCGATATTACCATAGGTGGTCCTATAAACCTTATCCTCACCCACATATCGCATCGTTTCTATGGCATTTCCAATCCTACGGTGATACACATTCAATCCCCAACCCCCAATTTGTCCGTAATTCCCTGTCGATATTTCATAATTGTTCGACACCTCTGCATTTAAGCGCGGATTGCCAGTCGTGATATTCAGTGGATCAATAAAATTGGTATATGGATTCAAATAAAACAAACTAGGTCGTTGAATTCTCTTGGTATAGGTAAAACGCAAAAAACCGGCCTTTCCAATCACCCGATTCAAATTGATATAGGGTACAAAGTTCTGATACGGACGACCTGTATACGACTCTTTTACTGGCTGATAAATTATACCACCAAACTGGGTCGACTCATGTCGAATTCCAGATTTGATAGAAAATTTACTCGACGTAATCCAAGTGAATTGAGAATACAAAGCCAAAATATTTTGATAATAGTCAAACTGATTATTACGTGCCGTGATTGACTCATAATTATTCCGTTGAAAATTAAAACTATCGTAGTTATAATTACTAATAACCGACCTTAATGTGGTTTTCAATCCTGTTTCCCAAAGTAATTTGGCATGCAAAGGCTCCGTATAATCAATCTGCATTGAAATTTCGTTGTTCTTTCCAATATTCAAACTCTGTTCTTTACGGGTTTCCAAGTCCGCTTCTGTCAATCGTGTAAAATGATAATCCGTATTATCTTGACTACCACTATATTGAGCCGAAATCCCCAATTCCCTACCTACTTTGTCGAAGTTTTTACGATAATCTAAATTCACATCCAAGCCATATCCATAGGTGAAATTGTTGGTGACTTGCTCCCACAAATAGTTCAAAGGCAAAGAGGAAACACCGCTGTAGGTAACAACATCATTGTCGGAATTTCTCATGCGGGTACTTGTTGTTGCAGAAACCGACAGTCCACTTTTTTTGTTAAATTGATGATCCATAGAAAGCGTAAGCCTTGGACCGCCACCCCAATTCACCACATCATTGTTCTGCTTTAATCCGTAACCAATCCCATTGACAGTATTCGTCCTGTTTGTCCAACCCGACCCCCACGACCTCCAAAAATGACCTCCCAATTTTATACTAAAATTGGTGGCGCCATTCTGAATCGAAACATCCCCTCCCAAATTCGCACTTCGGGTCCCAAGCCCCATATTCATTGCACCCGTCTTGCCCTTCAATCTAACTTGCTTTAGAATAATATTGATGATACCCGCAGTTCCCTCTGCATCATATTTAGACGAGGGATTTGTGATCACTTCCACTTTATCTATCCCATCCGCGGGAAAAGACCGCAGTGCATCGGCAACATTCCCAGCCATCATACCACTGGGCCGACCATTAATAAGCACCTTTAAATTCCGACTTCCACGAATCGATACATTCCCATCCATATCCACCTCAACCATTGGGACTTTCGACAACAAATCCGCCGCAGAACCACCCTTTGATGTGATATCTTGTGCGGCATTATAAACCAAACGATCAACTTTGTTTTCAATCAATGGACCCGACACTTTAATGTCAACGCCCATCATCTTTTCCGACTTAACTAAAACGGAATCTTTGGCAATATCCAACGCTTTCAGCAGCGAATCGGACGCCACAACCCTAATGCCAACTGAATCCAAAACTTGCGCACCTAAAAACTGCCCACACCCCAAAAACAAGAAAAATACCAACCCTAAACTGCGCAAATTCATAATTCACTACAAAGAAAGAAAGGAATCTCCACATTCAGGGAGTTCGCCGTTGAAATTGACATTAAATAATCGTTTATTTATTTTGCACGCATCGCCTCAACCGGATTCAACCGCGCCGCCTGCCTGGCCGGAATAAAACCCGCCACAATTCCCACTATCGCAGAAACCCAAAGCCCCAACTGCGTATCCGAAGCACTTAACACCAGCACAAAACCCTCACCCATGGTCTCCTTTAAAATGGCATTCAACCCCAAAAATGTCAGCCAGACAAAGAGCAATCCAATCAATCCGCCTATCAAACACAACCAAATCGCCTCCAATAAAAACTGAACCTGAATAAAAATATGAGGCGCGCCCAAAGCCTTCTGAATACCAATTTCCTTGGTACGTTCCTTCACACTCACAAACATGATATTCGCCACACCAAAGCAGCCCACAATCATTGCAAATCCACCAATCACAATACCAATATTCTTAATCTGAGTAAACAACTGCGAAACCGCTTGCGTAATCATAGTCATCCGATTCACTGCAAAAGTATTTTCCTTCCCCGGTTTGATTTTTCGATACTGCCTCATCAACTGCCCTACTTCAACCGTTAAATCATCCAAATCCACCCCATTTGACGCCTTTACCATAATCTGCGCATCGTCGTTCTCGCGATACGAATACATTCCCATACCCATTTTGAGCGGAATAAAAACCCGATCGTCCTTTGAATTGTCGATAATACTAGCCCCCTCCGCAGCACAAACACCCACAACCCGACAAACTCGATTTCCCACGCGAACAACATTTCCAATTGCGTTGGCACGACCAAAAAGCTGTAGAGCGATGTTATTCCCTAATATCACCACCGGCCTACCACCCCTGCTTTCTTCCAGCGTAAAGGTCCGACCATATTCTGCTGCGATGCGCTGAATTTCTAAATATTGATGCGAAACACACCCTACAGAAACCCCCTCTAAGGTCACTCCCTCTGCCGCCAACTTCTCTGTTCTTCCAAAATTAAATCCCACACTCTCAACGCGATTCTTAGACAATTTCGACTCCAAAAACAAAGCTTCTTCGGGCGAGGAAACGGGCCTGCTCAAATACTTCCACCAAGGATAATTGCCTCCAAATTCATCCCAAGGCCATTTTTGAACAAACAAAACTTGAGTTCCATATTTGGTAAATTGATTGTTGATGTTAGTCTCAAGTGAATGAACCAGTGCATAAACGGCAATGATGCAATAAATACCAATTGTGATACCCAAAACCGACAAAACACTTCTCAGCTTATTTTGCCTAATTGCGGAGACTGATACCCGCATCGTTTCACTGAAAAAAATCTTGAGATTCACAATTGCTTTTTCAAAAATAGATTATTCAACAGGTTTCTCCTCCGTGGTAGTTGTAATTGGCGTTTTCTTTCGTCGGAAAGTCTCAAATTCACGACGATACAAAGCACCCCCGCCCAGTGTATTTCCCGACACACCATTGGTAATTGAACCACTTTGCTGTAGTAATAAATTGTTACTCCGAGAGAACATTTTTAATCTCCAATTCTCATTTCGAGTGGAATATTCGAGGTTGAAATTCAACGGAACCGCGGCACCATTCACCAACACAGCAACCGTAGGATCGTAATTCAAATTAAGCTTTAAACGGTCGCTCAAATTCCATTCGCTGTTCACAAATACTTGGGTATTGCTACTTGTACCACTATTCCTCCTCACATCATCTATATTCACCTGAATCTTTGTCTTGATGCCGTACTTCTGAAAAATATCATTTACTACGTTGGATGCAATGTTCGATACGCTGTTCCCCGCTACCCCTGCTCCACTCACCACGTTGCCACTAGTTGGGTTACCACTAGAAAAAGAAGGGGGTAAAAAGTTACCAAAAATCAACAGCGCAATGGCCTGTCGCATCGTTTCATCTTTGTCTTGCCGAATCCTTTGAATCACCGCATTTACATCACTATTACTTCCCGCACTTAATGCCAATTCAGGGGCCTGTAAATCAAATCCAATCTGTGGCCTCATCAAACTACCATTGATATTCAACACACTCACGATCAATGTAGGCGGATAATTGGTACTAGATGCGTTACCACTTCCAACCATCAACTGTGCCGGAGAAATTCTCTTTTCGATTTTGCCCGATAGCGCAAGATTTGCATCGTAAGGATCTCCAACCCAAGTAATTTTACCCCCTTCCGTAAGCGTAATTTTCTTTGTCAACAAGTTGATTCCCGGCAACGAGAAAACATACAACCCAGATTTTATGGTATACTGACCATTTAAGAAGAAACGCTCGTTTTCATCATATAAAATCCTGATATCGCCAGTTCCGCGTCCTTTGATCATATCCCCCAACCTCTTATCAATCAAAAACTCCGTTTCCAAGTCCGGGGTAGCTCGAATCATCAAATCAATATTACCCATACCAGAGGAGGATTTTTTGGACTTAGAATTCCCTACCACTTTGCCAAAATGATTTCTAAAGACGATGTTCCCAGCCACGGAATTTGTATTGAGTGTGGGGTAAAGAATGCTCAACTTACTATTCTCGGAAGGCGTCATATCCATCTTGATATTGATCTTGTCCAAAGGACCCCAAACCCTGCAACTTCCATTGCCCCAAGCGGTGCCATAAAACAAATCATTGTCTGCCTCCGTAGTCTCAATAATTCTGATTTTTTGGGCGTCGTACACATTCAAATCCAAAGCCAAATCCCTGAAATGATTGTGGGTGAAAGCAAAGGTCGCCTTCGCCTTGCCCTTTTTATACTTGCCATAAATTTGAATCGGATAGCGAGTGAATATTCCATTTGATTTCACCAAAAAATCTGCATCATCAAATCGATATTTTGTTCCCAAGTAATCAACTTTCATCATCACATCCCTAGCCTTCAAATCGCCTTGCATAATCAAATCCTTCATTGGCCCTTCAATTCGCACATTCCCACCAATCGTGCCGGATTCCGTAGTTGCAATGCCCGATAAAAATGGCGTCAAAATTCCAATAGTTGTCCCTTCGGGAATAAACAAATCCGCGTTTAAACCAGGATCGTCGCCCCCAAATTTTAGCCTACCCCTAAACGATGTGTTTTTCAAAACGCCTCGGCGTGCAACAAGGTCTAAATCAAGCACCTTTTCCATCGTCCGTTGGGCCACTTTTAGATCAAAACTCCCATATCGATAACCCAAGTAAACCAAATCGTTCAAATAACTCTCTCCAACAATCTTTGCCTGTCCGAGAGCCGCAGCAATCCTCACCCGACCTCCCAAATGAAACTGCATACTATCAAAGGTGCCATGGGGAAAAAATGGCGAAAGCAACTCCGGGGTGATATTACCCACTTCCACCGTAAATGTATCACTCAACATCTCAGAAAGCACCCCGCGCAATTCCACGAAATGTCGAGAATTATTGACCATCAACTTATTAACCTTCAATCTATTTCCGCCACCTAAACTCAATTGACTCTCTTGATCCAACTGCCAAGGTTCTTTGTTGATGTAAAAATTGGCTGCGTGAATATTGGTAGGTAAAGAATCTAACTTCACATTAGACTGAGAACCGAGATTCACATTGTAACGATCTTGCTTATCGTGCAAATCAAACCCAACATCCAATATCCCATCCCTCAATTTCCCTTCCAAAGCAAATCGATCGTACTTCGTTTCGCCATAATTCAAGTCTTTGGCATTTAGCAGAAGCGATGCCGCCCCATCAGTATTTGCATTTATCGCCAATTTTAAACGATGCCATTCGGCGCCCTGCCACGACAAATCCATGGGACCCAAAACCACATCCACATCACGGTGCTGCGAACCAAAATGACCCACCAGATTTATGGGTCCAGATTGCAGTGTCCTGTCAACGAATGAAGACAGCCAATCGGTTTGAATCAACTGTAAATCAAAGCTAAAATCCCTAGGAGCAAATGACGTTGGGGCAGCGAAACGATTGGGCAACAATGTATATAAAAAATGCTCCCCAATATTCATCGCATCAGATGGGTCAAATCCAGAAGAAATATTTCCATTTAGCCAGTCTCCAGAAAATTGTATTCCTTCCGAAGCCGACTGCACCAATTGCTGACTATTGCAAAAATATCGGACAGAACCATGATCGGCCACAAGTTGCCTCACCTCAATTGTTGCATTGGTATTCTGCGCATCGCCGCCGCCATATATCAAAGAAGCCGACCCCGACAAAATCAATGGCACCTTATCCAATCCAACATTCTCGAATTCAACGTTGCTGGCAGACAAATCGGCATCCATCGACAAGTTCTTATCCCAGTCAAAAACGGTTGCACTGGCCACAAATGCGAAGCGCGAATCATCCGATTCAACATTTAAATGGAACTGACTCTTATCAAACTCGCCCGTTAATTGAACATCAGTGAGATGCCTGCCCAACACCGTATAATCGATCAAATGAATATCCGCTTCCGTGTTTAACAAATCCGCTGCGAGCCCTTCGCCGGTAATCAGAATATTTGCATCATTCACAAACGCATCCAATCCATTGCCCGCAAACATGCCCAAATCCCACTGACCCAATTTGCCTTCAACATCGTAAGACATCGCATCGATGCTCTCAGGAAAATCAAATGCCAAATGCCCAGAGAAATGGCCGGGTCCAGCATCCAAATCGCCATCAAAACCAAAGGAAGTCAGACCGCCAGTAATTGTAGCTTCGATGTCAAGGGCTTCGAACTTTTTGACAAAATCAATCGAGTCTAGCTCATAAACCACATCTTTTAAATCGGCCACAGCCAACCGCGAATCATCCAATTCTAGGCGATATTCAAAATTATCCAAATCCTGCAAACTCGTCAAAATACCACTACCCTTCAACAAGGTTTGATCCGTTAGCGATTCAAAAGTGAATTTCTTCAGTACCAAGGCAGCCAAGGGGCCTTCAGCATGCGCATTGACAAACAGCGGCAAATTCCGATCCTTGAACCAGGGGTGAAACGCAATTAACTCCTCCAAGCAAAATTTGGACTTGCGCAAACGAATATCGAAAGTAACCTTGTGGAAAATATCCCTGAAATCACGCATCGAATTATAACGCATTTCAAAACGATCTCCCAGAATGCTGCATGGCGTTTCCAACAATAAATTACTGGCCAAAATCTGCTTTTTATCAATCACAACCCGCGCAGCTCCTTTTACGATATTCAGACCGCTTCGCTCTTTAAACGTCATCGACTTTATATTCACCGTAAACCACGGATGCCCAAACGTGAGTGAGTCCATTTCCGCATCGATCTTGGACAGAATCATATTGTCTGGATCAAAATAAGGGTCACTAGAACGCTGACGAATGTTGAAAAAC
The DNA here is from genome assembly GCA_041178665.1 of Bacteroidota bacterium. Classification (GTDB taxonomy): domain Bacteria; phylum Bacteroidota; class Bacteroidia; order NS11-12g; family UBA955; genus UBA955. The sequence continues at coordinate 10,402 of JBEGUW010000124.1, read as the reverse complement.
TGATAGTACCCATCCACAATCTTAACGTCGTTGATGCCAAAATCCCACCCCTCACTATGGTCGTTTGGATCGGATGGCGGACTCAAATAATCGGAGAAAAAATCAATATTTAAGGGCCCTTCTTCTGTGTGATACCCATTCTTCATGCGGGGCTTATAGATCACAACCGACGATAGTTCGATGCTATGCGACTTCAAATCCACCTTGGTTAATCGGGCCTCTATTTGACGTGCTTCAATGAGTGTATCTTTGCTCTGATCGTAGATTCTTAGGCGCTCAACATGGATGTTCCGCAAAAAATCGACTTCAACATATCCAATTTCAACCTTGGTATTTAAATCTTTCGATAGCTGCTGAGCGAGTTGTTGGGCGAAATAATTCTGAACGATGTGATTGCGCGACAAAACAATTGCGGCTCCCGTAAGCAACAGGAACGACAGCAACATCAGAAGCAAAAACTTCCGTAGTTTTGTACGCTTATTTTTCAATCTCTCAAATATAAAATTCGTTGTCTCCGCTGAATCCACCAAAACCCGCCCGCTCCATTATATTGGGCATCGAGAGCAGTTGCGATGATACCGCAGCATCGTTACTCTGCGATGGCAAAATCCTTGCCAACGTAACGGCTAGTCAAAAAGTACACGAACAATACGGCGGAGTGGTACCTGAATTGGCCTCCCGTGCCCATCAAAGCAATATAATTCCAGTGATTCATTTGGCACTAGAAAAAGCCCAAATTTCCATCGATGAAGTCAACGCGGTGGCCGTAACACAAGGCCCCGGACTCATGGGATCACTGCTGGTTGGAACCAATATTGCCAAGGGCATTTGCATTGCCAACAACATCCCACTGATAGGAATCAATCACCTAGAAGCCCATGTTGCGGCACTATTTATCGACCACCAGGTAAACTTGCCCATGCTCTGTCTTTTGGTGAGTGGCGGACATACACAGATCATCTTGGTGAACGGCATCGACGATATGCAAATAGTGGGAACTACGCAAGACGATGCGGCAGGCGAAGCATTCGACAAAGCAGCAAAGCTCCTTAATTTAGGCTATCCCGGAGGACCCTTAATTGATCAATATGCAAAGCAAGGCGATCCAAATAAATACAAATTTCCCGATAGTCAAATGCAAGGGTTGGACTTTAGCTTTTCGGGCATCAAAACATCATTATTGTATTTTCTTAGAGATCATTTAAAGAACGACAACGAATTCATAAACAAGGAGTTGCCTAATATTTGTGCATCGTATCAGCATCAAATCGTAATGAGCTTAACGAAGCGTTTTGCCAAGGCAATAGAAGTGCACAAACCCTGCAGTATTGGGCTTTGTGGCGGGGTTTCTGCCAATAGCGAATTGAGGGAAGCCATTGATACTTTGGGCACCGAAAAAGGCCTGCAAGTGTGTATACCTGCTTTTGAATATTGCACGGACAATGCGGCGATGGTTGCCATGGCAGGATATGAAAAATTCCAAAAAAATCAATTTACACCGCTCAATGCCACTCCATTTGCAAGAGCACACAAATAAATGGTGTTTCAGCCAATTTTAATATCTTCGTGACATGCCAATCATTCCTACTCCAACATTAATCGCCGAGGGCAACGAAAGAGCCATCGCTAGGGCAATTAGTTGGGTAGAGAACCAACATCCGCAATCGATGGAATTGCTGGAACAATTGGAAGGTAACTGCCCGATTGTTGGTGTAACTGGCCCTCCCGGTGCCGGAAAAAGCAGCTTGGTGAATGCATTGGTGTTGCACTGGAGTTCAAAAGGATTAAAAACAGCCATTGTCGCCGTTGACCCATCCTCCCCATTCAACCTTGGCTCCCTATTGGGCGATCGTTTGCGCATGCCGGGCCTTTTCCTTGACCCCAAAGTGTTTATTCGAAGCATCTCCGCACGAGGTTCGTTGGGTGGCCTTAGCGCGAGTATAATTGAAGTGTGCGATATCCTAAAACACGCCAAATTCGATAGAATCATCATCGAAACCGTAGGTGTGGGTCAGAGTGAAATCGAAATTGCCGGCATCGCCGATACTACCTTGGTCGTAACCGTCCCAGAAAGCGGCGACGAGGTGCAGACGATGAAAAGTGGTGTGATGGAAATCGCAGACATTTTCGTGGTTAACAAGAGCGATAGAGACGGTGCAGAAGCATTTGCCAATCATTTAAAAAAGCTAGCCCATTACAAGTCGACCAGCGATGGTTGGGAAATTCCCATAATCAACACAGTGGCAACCGATGGAAAAGGGATTCAAACATTGAGCGATGCGATTTCGGCTCATCTAGAAACTCAGAATAACATTCAAAACCTGAGCAATCTATTTGCCGAACGCGCCTTTCGATTGATTCAACGTCAAAAAATGAGAAGTATACCTTTAAATCAATTGAAGGAAGAAATTGCCATTGAATTAGATAAAGGCCTGTTCAACCTGTATCGTTTCGCCAAAAAATACTACACTAATTAGTGTTGGATTTGAACCAATGCCGTGGCATTGCCCATGCGCAAGGTATAAATTCCCGATGCGAGATCTTTTACTGAAATCGAAACCGTATCCGCAGTTACCTGTCCGTTTAACATCGTAACGCCAGTCATTGAAACCAATTGCCAAGTATTGTTTCTGTAAGCGCCCAATCCTGTAACATTGAGTTGATTTGATGCTGGATTTGGATACATATTCAAGCTACCTTTAATCACCTTCACTGATGCCGTCTTGTCAACCAAAGTCACAGTACAATTCTTTGATGTAGCCTGCCATTTGCTATCGTAATCAACCATCGCGATGTTATTGATCACCGTTTTCAAAGGCAATGTTTGATAGGTCTCAACACGATACATCACATAACCAACACTACCGATTGGATTGGCTTCAAACGAACTCAAATTAGCTTCAGGAAAATCTACGACCAACACTCTACCCTGTTCGATGCAATAATTTGCTTTGTTGGGATAAAAAGAGGTCAATACCAAACGCGACAATGGCAAGTTAGCGTCCAATGTGTCCACCATAACAACGCGCTTCACTAGACTTCCACTTACGTTTCTGAAGTCCACGCGATACTCCCACTGCTTTTGACGGTAATCTACGGTTCCCTCTTCGATATTAGATTTCTGCACGGTAACCATACCACCTCTACGACTCAAACTCAATTGCAACGTATCATTATTGTCTTTGATATCAGCATCTTTCTGAGTCAGCCCGGTTCCGGATTTAACCATAAACTTAAAGTTGTCAGCATCTTGCGCAGTCAATGGAATTGCAGTTGTAATCACAATGACTTGTTCTCCAAAAGCGGCCAAATTACTCACTGAATAAATGGCTTCATTGTTTGCGTAATTATCTGGCATCGGCTCGGATTGGAATGCTGAAATATCCGACCCATGTTGAATATGTACAGTCCCGTTAGTAAGTGCTGTGCCTCCATGATTTGCGATTTTCACAATCACTTTCACTTCGTCGCCCGCTTTTGCCCCTGACGGGATAATTGCATTCATTCCCAACTGAACATCCACAATCGATGGCAATTGGTAGTAACCCAAACTCACATAACTATAAACGCCTTTTCTAATTCTTGCTGTGTTATTGCCTAAGCAAACACCATATAAATGCTTCCCAGGATTGGTTGATAGATCATAATCACCCGCAGGCATCGCCATTGTAAAGTGTCCGCTAGAATCGGTAACAGCAAAATAGACTGTACCTGAAACTTTATTTACCATTCTCACCAATTGGTTCGATAGTCCAATTTCGGCATCGTCTTTTACGCAATTCGAATTGACATCATAAAATAGATCACCATACAAATTCCCAGATTCAGATTCGATTTTTGAGAAATATTGCAGATCGGTATTGAGTTCGGTAAAATCGCCCCAAATGAAAGCACCATCGCCGCGCTGACCCAAATTAAATGACCCGTTAATGCGGTTGCCCGTAAATCTCAATGAAGCGCCATCGTAGACTAGTAGCGATGTTCCGTTGCCATTTTTCACAAAAGAACCGCCAATCAAAAGATCAGTACCCGCGCCCATTAATGTTGTGGGTGAACTGATGCTAAAAGAATCAAATCCGATTGGACTCGCCCAAGTACCTTGGAAAATAGAAATTTGTTTATCGCCCGTTGCGTTTTTTCCTAATGCTGCAATTTTATTATTGAAAACTCCCAATTCTAACACTTCGCCTTTGAAAGGACTACCTACACCACCCCAACCGCCATTGGCAGCCGTAAAGTAAGCGATATTCCCTGTACTAGAACCTGCAAAAGTCTGAAAATCCCCACCTATATAAAGTCGATTCCCCACTACAGCCAAGGTGCGAATCACACCATCTGTACCTTGTGCGGTTCCACTATTTCCCAGGTACGACCACGATTTCCCGTTGTATGCGGCAATATTTTGAACTGGATTTCCGTTCACCGTATTATCGAACAACCCCGCAACAATCAACTTGTCATCAAAGACGGTCATTGCGATAATTCCATTGTTTCTAGTATCCACAACACCAATTTCAGCGACCCATTTCAGGCCATCCCACTTATATAAATGACTTACGGGGACATCGGCATCGCGTTCAGCATTGGCCATATAAGCCGCAGCATACATCGTATCGTGATACAAAGCGATTGAATGAAAATTGTATGTTCCTTTTACGGTTTTTACAGGTGATGGCGTTATTAGTCCTGAATAGTAACTCCAGCTAACACCATTCCAGCGAGCCATTGTAAAATCATTGATTTCGGCTGTAGAGGTTTCTTCGAAAAGCGCTAGGTACTCGTTCCCCGCGGCATAAGATGCAACAACCCGGGCTGGCAAACCAGATCCCAATGGCTGCAACACCTGCGCCTGTGCGGAAACACACAGGATACATAGCACTGTCAACAAAGACTGAACTCTCATCCCATGCAATTTATACCATATAAAACACTTTTTCTTCACTTTATTGAATTCTCCAAGAATAATGTGCGGACAATCCCAACGACCAACCCCTTGGCTGCAAGGCCGCATTTGGGATATACATTGAGGTTAACATTGACTGAGCATTGAATCGCAATCCAATGGCATGGCTATAATTGAGACGTTTTTCAACTCCCACTGCAACACGAGCACCCCAAATCAGTTTTCTAAAGTTCGATGCCTGCTGTGCAGTTTGTAATAATGTTTGATAATCCAATGTCTGAGCACCGGTTGATACCGACAATTTGTTGGCTTGCAACAACACCTCAGGTGTAATTGAATATTGTTTTGTTATTGGAAAATAACCCACATAGCCAACGGGCACAGAAATCATCGAATAGGTGGTTTGAGAATTGAATTTCACTTGCGGTCCTAAGCCCAAGTACCCAAAAATCGGATAGTAACCCAAGGCATCAGGATTATTGCCTGGAATCACCGTTGCCGGCATGCTATCTCTAAAGTCGAACCGCTGCTGCGTGCGATTCTCAGCATACGCAACACCCAATTTAACAGCGTGATTCTTTGTGATTTGGTACACACTAGAAATATTGAAACGACCTGCACTCAAGGCAAATTCGCCGTCTTTCATGTGATTGAAATAATTCTTGTGTACGTATTTCGATAAATCCGCAGTGCTGCGATACATCAAACCCGTTTGATTCGCATCAACGCCAGCTTCAATCATCCAACGACCCAACAATTTATCTGATTTCTTGTCGATAGACCATGCCAACTGATCGGCAGAGGCACTAGTCACTGAACTTGGATTCACCGCGCCTTCAATTTCCATCGATTCGATGCCAAATGGGTTTAAATCCAGTATTACAGGCAGCACATCAGCGGTATTTTCAATTACGAGTTGGACAGGACTTGGTGCGTTAAACTCAGGCGCTTGAATTGGATCAGGGGTATTTTCAGGATTAGATTGAGATTCAAGATTCTGAATTGGAGCATTCGGATCGGAGAAATTAGAAGATTTTGTTTGATCCAATTCCGACTTCTCTGTAATTTTTACTGCGCCAGTTTCTGCCACCGTTTTTGGGGCAACAAACGACTTATTAGATATCTTATTCCACTGAAACAGCGAACCCGCAACCACTAATGACAGAACGCCAGCAACCAGCCAATACCATATGAATTTTTGCTGACGTTCTCTGCGGTCAAGGGAAGCATCTATCGACTGCCATAGCGCAGGTTCGGGATTCGGGGTAAAATCCTCAAACTGCTGGCTTAACCAATTGTCGATATGTTTGTTACTGTTTTCCAGTGTCCTTGTTTCTTTGTTTTTCAACTAAATCTTTGAGCATCACGCGGGCCCTAAATAAAAGGCTCTTACTGTTCGATACGCTGGTTCCCAACACTTCAGAAATTTCTTGGTGAGTGAGTTTATCAATCGCATACATGTTAATCACGATGCGATATTTCTCTGGGAGCTCCATCAAACAGGCGAGCACTTCATTCACTTCCATTGGCTCATCCACAGTTGTGGTTTCGCCGGAAGTATCATCCAGAACATCAACCACTTCCACCATAACGGGGCCGCGAGCTGATTTTCTGAATCTCGACATGGCTAAGTTGATGATGATTCTCGTCATCCAACCTTCCAATTGAGAAGTGTCATTCAGGGTAGCAATGCTGTCAAAGACCTTAATGAAACCATCTTGTAACAAATCCTGAGCATCCGCGCGGCTGTTAGAGTATCGTAAGCAAAATCCAAACATTTTGGCAGCGTATTTCTCATAGAGAGATTTCTGCGCCTGTCTGTCTTTTTTGATACATCCGGCTATGATATCATTGTTGTTTAGCAAGTAGCTTCGAGGTTATGACGCACAAATCGCGATTGGTTGCAAAGAAAAATGGAAAAAATTGTGTTTTATACGCATAGTATTGAGACCGACCGCATTTAAGGCCACTTTTGCGATGTATTTTTGAAAAATAGAACCTACTATTAATTAATAGATGCTTTACGATCGAAAGAATTTATCTGATGCCGAATTACTGAGTTTATACCGTGGTTTATTAAAGCCGCGATTGATCGAAGATCGAATGCTCGTACTATTGCGTCAGGGCAAAGTGGGCAAATGGTTTAGCGGTATTGGTCAAGAGGCAATTTCGGTGGGTATTACAATGGCATTAGACCCCGATGAATACATCATGCCGCTGCATAGGAATTTGGGGGTTTTCACGTCGCGAGGCATCCCGTTTGGCAAACTTTTCGCCCAATGGCAAGGAAAAAAATCTGGATTTAGCAAAGGCCGAGAGCGCAGTTTTCACTTTGGGACCAATGAATACGCCATCGTAGGGATGATTTCTCACTTGGGTGCGATGCTAGGTGTGGCCAATGGCGTTTCCCTTTCCCACGTCTTAAATCATCGTAAAAAAATCTCTGTCGCTTTTTCTGGCGATGGCGGCACCTCCGAAGGCGACTTTCACGAGGCACTTAACGTGGCTGCCGTTTGGCAATTGCCCGTAATCTTTTTGATCGAAAATAATGGCTATGGACTAAGTACGCCATCGAACGAACAGTTTAAGTGCAAGCAATTCATCGACAAAGGAATCGGCTATGGCATGGAGACAGTGCAGGTGGATGGAAATAATATTTTAGAAGTGTATCATACCGCGACGCATTGGGCGGAAGAGCTCAGAAACAATCCCCGTCCGATTATTTTTGAAGCGCTTACCTTTAGAATGAGAGGCCATGAAGAGGCCAGCGGCGTGAAATATGTACCCACTCATTTATTTGAGGAATGGGGCAAAAAAGACCCTTTAAGCAACTACGAATCCTATTTAAAAGAATTGGGCATTTTGTCCGATGCGATCATCGATCAATATAAAAAAGAGTTTTTGGCAGAGATCGAAGTGGGCTTGGAAACCACATTTGCGGAAGAGGAAGTAGTTCCGGATTTGGCAGAGGAAATGAACGATATGTATGCGCCATTTGAATTTGCCAATGATTTTCAATGTGCAGACAGCGCTCCGGAGAGTGACCGAGACCTGCGATTGGTGGATGCGATTAAGGAGGGCTTGGAGCAGAGCATGGAACGACATGATAATCTTGTGATTATGGGTCAGGACGTGGCCGAATATGGTGGCGTTTTCAAAATCACCGACGGATTCCTTGAGAAATTTGGCAAGGGCCGCGTGCGAAATACGCCCATCACCGAGAGTTCAATTTTGGGTGCGGGTTACGGTTTGAGTATCGCCAAACAAAAGGCCGTTGTTGAAATGCAGTTTGCCGATTTTGTAACTTGTGGATACAATCAGATCGTGAACAATTTAGCCAAGAGCCATTACCGCTGGGGTCAGCCTGCCGATGTGGTAGTTCGCATGCCGACGGGCGCGGGGGTGCAAGCGGGTCCTTTTCACAGTCAGAGTACCGAGGCATGGTTTTACCACGTTCCCGGTCTAAAAATATATTACCCCAGCACGCCAGCCGATGCAAAGGGTTTATTGATGCGTGCCATCGAGGATCCAAATCCTGTGTTGTTTTTTGAGCACAAGTTGTTGTATCGATCGGTGAGCGGCGGCGTAGCCGCCGCCCCCTACCTCGTTGAAGAAGGAAAAGCTACTGTCCATGATCATGGCGACGAATTTTGCATCGTCACTTACGGTTGGGGTGTACACAAAGCCTTGGATTGCATCAAAGAACACAATCTCAATGGCCGGGTCATCGACCTTAGAACCCTCATCCCTTGGGACAAAGAGGAAGTTGCCGCACAAGTGAAAGCCACCGGAAAAGTTCTCGTACTCACCGAAGATACACTTACCGGAAGCATCGCATCAGACATCGCCGCTTGGATTTCCGAGCACTGCTTCCAAGACCTCGATGCCCCCGTACAAAGATTGGGCAGCCTTGATACACCCGTACCGCTAGCAAAAACCTTAGAAGACCATTTCCTTCCATGGGAGCGCTTGCCATTGGCATTAAAATCACTCATCGCATATTGACAACTGAAAAAGGAAATACCAACCCAACACAACCGCTCTCGATCGATACCAGTTCCGAGGCGTCCTTGGCATTTTCCTTCATCAACGATACCCAACAACACATTTTTTTAACGGGAAAAGCGGGAACGGGAAAAACAACCTTCCTGAAAAACCTACTCTCCCAGTCGCTGAAAAAAACCGTTGTCGTTGCCCCCACAGGTGTCGCCGCAATCAATGCCGGCGGAAGCACAATCCACAGCATGTTTGGACTTCCCACCCGAGCTTACGTGCCCACCAACGAACCGGTAGATCCCAACGTTGCCAACAACACAGCGATGCTTCGGGAGCACTTCCATTACCCGAAAGTTAAACGCGACCTATTCCAAGCGCTTGAATTACTGGTGATTGATGAAATTTCCATGGTTCGGGCCGATCTATTTGATGCGATAGATACCGCACTTCGATTTGCCAGAAACAGTTCCAAACCTTTCGGCGGCGTTCAATTGCTTCTCATTGGCGATTTATTGCAGCTGCCACCCGTAGTTACCGAACATGAACGCGGACTCATTTATCATTACTATGCCACGGAGTTTTTCTTTTCGTCCAAGATTTTTCCAAGTCTTGAGCTGATTACCATTGAGTTAAAAACCATTTATCGTCAGAGCGATAGGCAGTTCATCAACCTATTGAATCAAATCCGCTCCAACCAAATGGAGAGTTGGGACTACGAAAATCTTGCAGAACGAATTCAAACCGATTTTCAACCCAAAGAGCCCGGATGGATCACACTTACCACCCACAACAAACAGGCCGAAGGGATCAATGAAAAGGAATTGGCAAAGCTGGATGTCGCTGAAAAACAATACGTTGCCAAAGTATCTGGCGAATTCAACGAAGGCAGTTTCCCAACCGAAGGCATTTTACGACTCAAAGAAGGCGCTCAGGTGATGTTTGTAAAAAACGACACCACCTACGAAAAACGATACTACAACGGTAAAATCGGTACGGTAACCCATATTGGCGGCAATACCATTTTTATTCAGTGCAACGATGGCAAGCCGGCCATGGAAATCGAAAGGGAAACATGGAAAAACCTGCGCTATAACTACAATCCAACCGGAGAAACCGTTGAACAGGAGGAAGTTGGTAGCTTTGAGCAGTTCCCAGTTCGATTGGCATGGGCCATCACCGTGCACAAAAGTCAGGGTTTGACCTTTGAAAAAGCGATGATCGATGCAGGGAAGAGTTTCGCTCCCGGCCAAGTATATGTCGCATTAAGTAGATGCACCAACCTCGATTCAATGGTCTTATTGACGGCCATTCGCGCGCAGAACATCATGACGGATCAGCGGATTTTGGAATTCCACGAATCCCAAGCCAAGACCCGCGACTTGTTTGAAATTTTAGAAGAAAAACGTCAGGCCTACCACAAGCAACAATTGATGGAAGTCTATGGTGTGAAGCATTTACACTATGAATTCAACGGGATGATGATTGCGATTTCCAAGGAAAAAA
>JBEGUW010000123.1:0-6383 GCA_041178665.1 Bacteroidota bacterium | reverse complement strand
CCGGCGTTGAGTTCGGTACATTGTACCAAGGTTAACGATAAGGCGATAAAAGCCAAAGAGCGTAGAGTTTTGTGTATCGTGCGCATGCTGGCCAAAGATAGCAAAAATTGGCCCAAACTTTAAATGTTGGTTGGGGTGGTGTCGGAAATTTCTACAATTCTTGACTTGAATACCTCTTCAAACTCGTGTGGCGAAACGGAATTTTCGATGTGGTGTTCCCCGATTTTGGTGCGGACCAGCCTCGACATATAGGCGCCGGATTGCAAAGCGTGGCCGATGTCTAACACCAAAGTGCGGATGTATGTTCCTTTGGTACATCGAACTAGAAAATCTATTTCTGGCAATTCAATGCGGGTAAATTCCAGTGAATGAATTGTGATTTTTCTGGATTTCAATACGGTTTCATCGCCTTGTCTTGCTAGCTTATAAGCCCTTTGACCATCGACCTTAAGGGCAGAATACAACGGTGGTATTTGGTCGATTTCGCCTAAGAATTGAGGGATGATTGCATGGACCATATCCTGAGTGATATGTTCGGTGGGAAAATGCGCATTGGGCTCAGTTTCCAGATCGTAGCTTGGGGTTGTTGCACCTAAGACCAAAGTGCCTTCATATTCTTTGTCGGCGTCCTGAATGGCTTGAATCCCTTTGGTTTGCTGTTCGGTACAGATGATTAACAAGCCGCTGGCGAGGGGGTCTAAAGTGCCCGCGTGGCCCACTTTTTTTGCTTTGGTGACGTATTTAATTTTTTTCACCGCTTGGAAAGACGACCATCCATGGGGTTTGTTGATGAGGATGATTTCTCCTTTTGCGCGGGCGTTTGGATTGAGGTTTTCCAAGGTTGATTTATTGGACAATGAATTTGAAAGATTGGGAATCCGAGGATGTAAAGCCCCAACTGCCTTTCACGAGTTCTAGTTTTACGATATAAACGCCTTTAGCCAATCCATGGGTATGGAGCGCATATCTGTGGGTGCCGGGTTCTACGGTTAAAGTGAAACGACTGCGATCTTCTGTGGCGCCACTATTCTCCGATAGCCCTGATTCGATGCCAACGCTTTGGCCGTTCAAATTGAAAACTTGTCCAATAATCGTCGCTTCCGTATTGACTTGAAATTCTATGTTGAGATTTTCGGTGGTGGGGACGGGGAATACCCTCATGGTAGAAATGGGATTGTCGGCCACTGTGTCTTTGATCTTCACCCGAGCCACATAAGCGCTCATGCCATTGCCTTTGCCCCAAGAACCTACCAAATAGTAAATACCTTTTTCGTTGAATTTTGCTTGGATGCCTTCGTAATCGCCCCAGCGCTGTTCTTTGGGTTTGATGAAGGTATAGTTGATGATTGATTGCCCTTTTTTAAGTATTTGATAGTCGCTGTATTCACCGTATCGATTGATGAAAAATGCGCCAGTGCCGGGGAAGTGTTTTGCACCTGAATATACGCTGGTGACAATCATCGAAGGGTCTTGAGCAGACAGTTCAGAGGACGGCACTTCGCCGGCTGCTGCCACTGCAGGATATCCAAAGTCGAGGCTATCGTTGGTGAACATATGCGCTTTGGTCACCGCACCGCCCTCGTTCCATACTGAAATTCCCATTCGAGTGGCGCCATTTGGCAAGGTGAGATTATAGATGCTTCCATGCATGATATGGGCTTGCATCGTTTTGAAATTGAGGCAGTTTTGGAAGTAGTGAAGTTGTGTTCCGATGCGAACGCCACTTAAAACCCTGGCATCGTTGGTTCTAAGTCGGAAAGCGGTATCGGGCTGTAAAGCGCTGGAGGGGAAGCCGTATTTCAAAGGACTTTTGAGCACGCCCAATTCGTAGTTGGCTTGTCCGCTTCTCTGGGTGTTTGTGATTCGATGAACAAAAATAGTGTCGTTTTCTTTGGTGTAAGGCCGAACACTCATAAAGTAGTTGTCGACCCCGTCCGGCATCGGTCCATTTTGTATCGCGCAGATGCTCCAAATTGAAACGCCATTGTATTTGATATTGTGAAAGAAGTTCTTGCGCATCGTATCGCCTTTGAAACCATCGTCTTTGTTCAGTTGCCAGATAACGGCCTCTACGAAACCTTCTTCCCAGCTGCTTCCGTTGTGTAACAGGTTGACCGTGAAGAACATGTCTTCTTTGGTTTGCGAAACGATGGGGTAGTCGCTCCATACGGTATCTTGGATGGGTGTACCGGGGATTTTATAGACGTTCCAAGGTTTGGCGGGGTCGTTTGTAGTTGAGAATCCCACGATGATAAAGCTATTTTTATTGGTGGTCCCGTGCATAAAAACGACGATGTATCGGTCTTTATAGGGGTCGTACATGACTCTCGGATCATAGGTCCGATTCATGGTGGGGATGGGGTCTTTTTTGATGTTGGGGTTGTTGGCGAAGAAGTCGAGGGTGAAAGCTTTCACAATTTTTCCGGTATCGTTATGAACGCGGATTACGGTATTCATGACGGAGACAATTTTTCCGTCGTTTCCTACGGCGATATGGTTGTCGTTGGGGGTTCCGCCGCCAGGCGGAACCTCAACACCGCGCTGTGATTGGGTGATGATTGAATTTGGCGGGGTGGGTTTGTCATGAATGATTCCACGGTTTTGAACGGGGTTGGAGTTAAGGCGAGCGGAGCGAGCCGCATCAATTTCGCGTCTGAGTTTATCATTAATCCCTCCGGGCAATGGCATTTCCGCTTCGCTATCCGTTGGCATCATCCAAATATTGGGTGTTGTTGCGGGGTCAAAAACATGCGACATTGGCGTTTTTATGTCGCGAATGACATCGCAAGTGCCTCCATTTTTTGATGAATTCTGGGGTTCGGGTTTGCCCAATTGTGCCGATGCTGTTAAGCAAAGCAATGAAGAAAATACCAGACTGATTGCGGATTTCATTGGGTGCAATTTACGGCACAAACTTCAAACAGCCAATCTGCCCTTACCAAGCATTGACTTCCATTTCTAGGGCGATGCCAAACTTTGATAAAATATCGGCTTGAATTTCGTGGGCTAAATCGATGATTTCCTGGCCTGTGCCATTTCCGTAATTTACCAATACCAAGGCCTGTTTGGCATGGACGCCCACATCACCTCTTCTAAACCCTTTCCATCCGGCTTTCTCAATGAGCCATCCGGCCGGCACTTTTGTGAGACCCTCACCTGCTGGGAAGGTTTTTATGTCGGGGTATTCTGATTGAAGCATTGGAATGATATCGCTAGAAACCACAGGATTCTTAAAAAAACTACCGCAGTTGCCTATTTCTGCTGGGTTTGGCAATTTGCTTTCACGGATAAAAATCACCGCTTTTGAGATGTCGTGAATCGTAGGTTTCGCAATCCCCCAACCATCTAAAGTGGCTTGAATATCGCCGTATTGGGTTTTGATTTCCGCATTTTTACTCAGTTTCAATTGGACGGATACGATAAAATACTGCCCTCTTTTTTCCCGTTTAAAAATACTGTCGCGATAGCCAAATTCGCAGGCCTTTGCATCGAAATGATGTATTTCTCCGCTGGGTAAATAGAAAGCGGATAGCGAATGGAAAACATCCTTTAATTCAACGCCGTAGGCTCCGATATTTTGGATGGGTGAAGCGCCTACAGTGCCGGGGATTAAACTGAGATTTTCTATTCCGCCGAGGTTTAAGGATAGCGCATGTAAAACAGCCCCATGCCAGGGTTCGCCGCCGCCAAATTCAACAATCACAAATTCATTGGTTTCTTGAATAATAGTTTTGCCAAAAATCTCATTCTTGATAATTAGGCCAGTAAAATTCTGTGTAAAAGTGATGTTACTTCCGCCGCCAAGGATTCCAATATCTGTTCGTTTAAGTTGTTGTGATTCAAAAAGTTCTGTAAGTTGTGCTGTGTGGGCGATAGCAATGAATTCACTCGCGGTTACGTTGAAGCCGAAAGTATTACATTCTATTAGCGGCCAATTTTTTTGAATCAACATGGTTTTGATGTAGGGAATCGCGGCGAAGTTATTGAAGTTTACCATTTGTAAAGTAAATGATGGGGCTTATTATTGCATAATATTTATTTTATGAGAAAAATTTTTACAGTTATAACAGCTTGTTTTGCGGTTTTTTCAGTGCATAACTTATCGGCTCAAGGATGTGTGGCTGTGCGTGGGTTTGGCGGATGCGGTGTTGCGGGAGGCTCGGGCCTTGCCCTCGCCCCAAAACAATGGCAAGTAGGTGCCAATTATCGTTATTTTAAATCGTTCCGCCATTTCAAAGGCGATGAAGAACAATACGATCGCTTGGTAAAACAAACCCAAGTAATCAATCATTCCAATACGTTGGACCTTTCTGCTTCAATGGGATTGACACTCCGCACCCAGTTGAACGTGAGTTTGCCCGTGTCTTACACCGATCGGTCGAGTTATTATGAGCATGGCGGACAAACAACAACATTCCCTGGTGCGAGAAAAACCTCAACATCGGCCGGTATTGGCGATGCGAGAATTGGCATAAGTTCTTGGCTTTGGAATCCAGTATCGCACACAAAAAGCAATTTGATGTTGGGTGTAGGACTGAAATTGCCCACCGGCAATTGGAACGTGCAAGACAGCTTTTACAATGTGTTGGTTACGGATCCGGCTTCGGGTACCTCATCACGTCAGACCGTGTACCGTCCGGTTGATCAAAGTATCCAATTGGGAGATGGTGGCCTTGGCTTGTCGTTGGAATTGCAAGGTTTTTGGGAAATGGCCGAAGGGTTGTACGTCTATGGAAATGCCTTTTATATTTTGAATCCTCGCGGGGTGAATGGGACGATGACCAACAGGAGAGCGAGCATTATGGTGCCAGGGAATCCTGTGGCGCAGGTTTTCACCAACGAATACATGTGTTCTGTGGCCGATCAATATGCGGCACGACTTGGGTTTTTATCACAATCGCAGTTGCATGGATTGTCGTTTTCGTGGGGTGTTCGATTGGAAGGTGTGCCAGTACGGGATCTTGTGGGTGAGAGTTATGGCTTTCGCAGACCGGGTTATACCATTGCTGCAGAGCCGGGGGTAACCTACATGAAAGGCAAAACCACTGTAAATTTCAATATGCCTATTGCGATGTATCGCATTCGCAAGCAATCCGTTACCGACAAAGAGGTGCAAGATGCCACCGGAGTTGCTAGAAATGGCGATGCGGCTTTCGCCGATTATTTGATTTCCCTTGGTGTTACCTATCGATTGTCGGCCCCTAAAGCCAAAGGCATCCTTTCGCATTAATTAGGCCAGCGGCCCTGCAGGTGGATTGAAAAAGTTTGTTGAGAAGCGTAATTTTAATAAATTTCCATCGGCAAGAGAAAACCTTTCCCACGCAGAAATGTTAAATGTAAACATTCAACCCAATGATTAATTTCTTAATTGTACTTCTCTTTTTCTTTCTCATGGAATTCGTGGCTTGGTTTTCACACAAATACATGATGCATGGCTTTATGTGGGTTTGGCATGAAAGTCATCATAAGCCTAGAAAAGGTAAATTCGAGCTCAATGATTTGTTTGGATTCATGTTCGCTTTACCATCTGCTTGGTTGATTATTTTGGGCGCTGCAGATTACGATTGGAGATTTTTTGCAGGATTGGGAATTGCATTATACGGTGTCGCCTATTTTTTGGTTCACGATGTTTTTGTGCATCAACGTGTAAAGTGGTTGCGCGGTGCGCGATTGAGATATTTCAAGGCGATGCGACAGACACATCATTTGCATCATGCGGTGCATACAAAAGAAGGTGCGGAAGCCTTTGGATTTTTATTTGTTCCAAAAAGATATTTAACGAAATACGGACGTGACTAAGTCAGTAACTATTGTTGGTGCGGGTCTCGGTGGCTTGTCAACAGCTCTTCGATTGAGCTACAAAGGCTATCAAGTAACCATCATCGAGAAGCAGGCTTTGCCGGGCGGACGTTTACATGTGCTAAAGAAAGACGGTTTTACTTTTGATGTTGGACCTTCCTTCTTTTCGATGAGTTATGAATTCAAAGAACTGTTTGATTCCATCGGCGAGCCGATCCCGTTTGAGCTCAATGAGTTGAATCCGTTGTATACGGTGAACATGGCAGGAAGTGATCGCGTGTTTCAGATATACAAGGATTTGGACAAACTGGCCAACGAATTTAGAGGGATAGAGGACAATTTCGAGGTGAAGGTGAGGGGCTATTTGAAAGGGGCTAAAGAGATTTTTCACGATACCGAATACAAAATCATCAAGCGAAATTTCGACAATATCGTTTCGTACGCGATGAGTATGGCGACGGTTCCTTTCAAGCATTTGCCGAAGATGTTTAGGACGTTTTGGGCGGAATTGGAGCGACATTTTGAGAGTGAAGAGGTGAAAATTATATTTTCATTGGTGGCTTTCTTTTTGGGTGCGACGCCCT
>JBEGUW010000122.1:0-3406 GCA_041178665.1 Bacteroidota bacterium | reverse complement strand
TCCCACGTTCAGAAAGCGCTTAACCACAAAATGAAGGGTATCGGAACAGGTTGAACAGCTGTCGTTCTGTATGGTACACACCCGATAAACACCACTTACTTTGGGCTTGATCACCGCCGAATTCACGGTTAACAACGTATCGTTGCGATACCAATTCAAAGCACCACCCCGCGCCGATGCGCCCAACAGTTGGGTATCACTTTGTTGGGTTAATGACACAGTATCTTGCGCAAAAACCACCAGCGAGTCCCACATTATGGGGGCGAAATCCCAGCGCAAACCAGAAACCACTTTCACTTGCTTTTTACCCCCCAACCCAATCACCCACTTTCCGGGTTTGGCTTTGAGCACGGTTGCAGTATCTAATCCTGACAGCACCTGAACAATCTGGATTTGGACATTATTCAGTATTTCATACACGTAGACAGAATCCACGGGCTGAGCAGCCTCATTTTTCCAGTGAATACGCACTTTCTCATCGCACAGCGCAATCAATCCCAACGCTTGCAACGGCGATACCGGCACCGGCAAAGTATATCGCAAAGTATCTGTTACACCCTCACAAGTCCCTTCAACCAAGGTCTTCGCGCGATACAATCCGGATCGCAGAATTCTAAGCACACTATCTGTCTCATTGGGAATCAATGTATCGTTACAATACCATTGTATGGGCAATTTGGCTGCTGAAGTAACGGAAATTGTGCTATCGGTTTTGGCACCCCATGTCAGCTTATCTCGTAGCACAGAATAAACCGCGATCGAATCCTCAGCCACACACCCCGAATCAGTAAGCACCGAAACGCGGATTTTCAAATTCCCTTGTCCTTGGGAAGCCAAACGCCAAACCGAATCTTTTTGAGTTTGCGCAGTGCCGTTTACAGACCATTGGACAATTTTCGACTTTTGATTTCCAACCCACTGTAGGCGAATGTTAAACGTATCGCCAGAGCACAGTTTCAGCGCATTGCAATAAATTTTTACCGAATCAGACACATTCACCGAAAGATCTACCAGTGTTCTTGCGCCAAGATCCCACCATGAACCCGAAGCGGAGGTCAACAATTTCTTTTCGCGAACAGACAATTTGTATTTGCCGCTGGGCAACGTTATTTTAAATTGGGTATCCTTGCCCGATGCATTCCCAATTTGAGCCCATTGATTATTGACCCATAAAGCTAGAATGATGGAATCGGCTGCATCAAGGCTCTTTTGCCATTGCACCGTTAACGAACCATCGCAATTGGATTTTGCGGTCACACCTTTCAAGTTACTCACCGGAAAAACCCTCAAAGTAGGATCACCCATCAAGGCCACGTGAACCCCACTCCCATTGCTACCCACATTGTAAATATTTGCGCAGTTGTAACTCGTTTTTACGCATTGATAAAGAGGTGCACCAAGGGCGGCTTCATGCATCATCCAATATGGACGTCCAGCCCATGCCGAAGCCAGTCCCCATCCTTTGCTGGCAATGGGCGCTCTGAGAAAATTATTCTGATTGTCCCAATCACCAAAATAGCTGCCAAAAACCATGGTAAACGGATTGAGCAAGCTGTCGCCAACAAAACTGCTCGACGATGAAACGCCACTGCAAGCGGTATAACTGCCGCCCCCACAACCATAACTCCACAAATAATCTGTAGACTTCATCCCCCTGCCGGTGCCTGCATAATCCGCATCAATAATGGAGTCGCCAAAAAATGGACTGAAATTCCGATAACCCCCGCTGGCAAAAGCCTCTCCCGCAAAGTAACCAAAGTTATCGTCGATCAAGGCGCGCTTTGAGAAACTCACTTTACCCGATCGAAAAGCCAAATTCTTTTGAAAATATCGAATCAACAAAAGGGTATCCGAGCCAAACGCTGGCATATCGTAAAAATCTATTCGGCCCACCGGCAGCTGATATTTCTTGGTATTTTTCCAAGTAGTACCCACGGGATTGAGTCTGCTGAGATCAAATTTGCCATCGCCCGGACTATTGCGATTTGCTACCCGCGAAGCGGTTATCCGATTCACGGTTACGTCGGACCAATTTTGATAAAAACAGCCATAATAATTGTCGGCCGGCCAAGCCCCTCTGTGCTCTGTATGTCCGTCTGGACTCATATCGCCACTATACGGCACCGGCACATGGCCAATGATCAAAACGCATCGAGTTTGCTGGGAATCTTTTTGATATTGCTGAAAAATCCACGTTTTGATATTGGCAACGGGTTCGGTACGAAGCACAGTTCGCTGAATGATAACAAAGCCTTCTCTTTCCAACTGCGAAAAATAGTCTAACCGCGAAAGCTGTGTTGGAATTGACAAATTGGAGTCCAACAGCACAAGAATTTTCCCTTTGTTAGGATTCTCTTTAATCAGGAATCCTGCTTTGATGTATCCATTTCCTGTAAATGAAAAGTTGTTCTTTTTCTTAGCGATGCGATATTCTAACGACTGACCGATGACCGAATTCGTGTCTTCATATTGACGAATCGAGGGCGACATCGAATCGAGAAGGATCCAGTTGCTATCGGCGTGAAGGCGTTTATAGACAAAATATCGAATTACACCGGTATCGGATTTCCAGCGCAATTCGGTATGATTGTTGGCATTTAGCTCGGCGGTGATTTCAACGGCTACTTCCCTTGCCGACTGGGCTTGGAGATGTGAGCCAAATAACAAAAAAAAGGCCCAGAGGAGTATTCCAGAGAAACTTCCTTTGGGCCTTTGCATTGGATTTTGCAAGTGTTAAAGAGATTTGTCTTTGTTCTCTTTGTGACGCTTTGCACCATAGGCCGCTGCGATGAGCGTTATGGTTACAATTCCACCGTCTACAGGGATTGAAGAACCAGTATCTGGATCGCCATCTATCTGTGCAGAAGTTATATTAAATAATAAACTAATGACGAAGAGAGTTATTAATTTTTTATATTTCATGATGTTTTTATTAAATTATTAATTATTGATAATTATTTTCTTTATTAGAGTGCCTTTGGTTGTTTCTAGTTGTAAAAAACAAACTTGATTTTGCAAACCTAGCATTTCTATTTCCACAGCTCTTGAAAATTTCTTGTGCTCTGAATCTAATAGTATTTGACCCGATGTATTCACTAATCTGTAACTTAATAGGTCACAATCCATCATGATTACTTGAACTTTTGCACCATTTTTTACTGGATTGGGAAGGACAATCACTTGACTTTCATCAAAAGAATTCGTATTTAATGATTTCGAAGAATATGTCAAATAGAATCTATCATTGGCCTTACTCGTTGGGTTGTCATCTGTTGTAAAGGTGTATTTATCTGTAAAGTCAACTACATTTTCTGTACCTTTATATCGGTCTACTAATTTTATTATTTCACCCTCCATACTATTATTCATTATTTGCTCAAACAATAAAAAGTATTCACCATTGGCG
>JBEGUW010000121.1:0-5940 GCA_041178665.1 Bacteroidota bacterium | reverse complement strand
CAAGTGCGAAATCACCCCATCAATCCTAGTAATGGCATCTTTTCTTTGACTTACCAAGCAGGTAATTTTCCAGCCGTTGGAAATATGCCCATGACCACCTTTGTCAATATCGTTCCCAAAGCAAAGCAAATAATCATTGGGAGTTTTGGTGAAAAAGGAGATTTGTCGACCTACCAAACCGCAGGCGATCTATTATGGCGAAAATCTTTCCCGAGCGCAGTGACATGGGTAGACCAAAGCAAGTCCAATCAGTGGCTGGTGAATTGCATCGGATCAGTGCAGCCCACGAATGCCAAAATAGGATCCATTCATTCGTTTAATCCGCAGTCAAAAGAGGAATCAATCATAGCCGATAAATTACCGAGACCCGTCCAATCGTTTTACCTGCCCAATAATCAACTCTTAATCAACGGCTTTGGTCACCTGAAAGGCAAGACATTTACTTATAATCCTAAAACAAAAGAGGAACTACAGATACTACGCGATATTCCTGGAGCGATTAGCACAAAAATCGCAGATTGGGATGGCGACGGCAAAAAGGACATCCTCACCCTCTTTGCGCAAAACAAAGAGAGTATCGTCCTGTTTAAAAACACCGGCAATGGCTATCAAGAAACCGCGATTTTACTAGAAACGATGTCGGTATTTGGATCAACCAATTTTGAACTGGCCGATATGAATGGGGATGGAAAATTGGATATCATTTATACTTGTGGCGACAATGCAGATTATTCTGTAATTCTTAAACCCTACCACGGAGTGTATGTGTATCTCAATCAAGGAAATAACCAACTCAAACAAAGTTATTTTTATCCCGTTCATGGATGCTTCAAACCGGCCGTAAAAGATTTTGATCTCGATGGCGACCTCGATATTGTAACGATTGCATTTTTTGCCGACTTCCTCACCCAGCACCAAGAATCGTTGCTGTATTTCCAAAATAATAAAGGCGATTTCCAACCGTATGAAATGCCCGGATACGATTTGGGACGGTGGTTAACCATGGACGCCGCTGATGCCGATGGCGATGGTGATGATGACCTCGTGCTCGGCAACTTGTCGATGGGACCCGAAAGTTTCATGACCCAAGAAATGGTTAAACACTTTGCAGCAGGCCCAGCTTGTCTTTTTCTTGAAAACAAAACACGATAACCCATGAAAATCTTCCACATATTCTTTGGCGTAATCTTCATTCTATTTGCTGCCTTGCAATACAACGACCCCGATCCTTTGGTTTGGATGTCTGTTTATTTGGGTAGCGCTTTTTTGTGTTTTTTGTCGATTTTCAACCAAAAATCCCACTTTTTTCGCAAATTTCACCTGATTTGGGCAATTTTTACCGCAATTTTCGGGATTTTCCAATGGCCTCCCATTTGGGAAGGTTTGGGCGATTCGATGAAAACGGTAAACAATGAATTGGCGAGAGAGAGTTTGGGATTATTCATTTGTTCTTTTATAGCCATATTGCAATATATAATTATTATTAGAAAAAACACTCACTAAATAATTGCCTTATGATTCGGCCCGCTATTTCCTTAATTCTCGCAATTTCACCCCTGCTCATCACGCCAGAGATCCCTTGGAGCAAATCTAAATCAGGTGGTGGGGTAATCGTCTACACGCGTCCGGTTGTTGGCTCAGACATCAAAGAAATTAAAGCCACATTTGAATTGTCTTGTTCTCTAAATTCGGCTGTGGCTTGCGTAACCGACATCGCCAATTATCCAAAGTGGATTTATGCCACCAGTGAATCAAGGGTATTAAAAGTGATCAGCCCAACCGAGATAACCATTTATCAAAGAATTAATACCCCATGGCCGCTCGACGATCGCGACATCTGCGGTCATTATGTGATGAAACAAGACCCAACGACGCTAGATGTAAATATCACAACCCATGCCGAGCCCAAGTTAGTTCCAAACAAAGACGGTGTTGTGCGCATTCAATTCAATCGCACAATTTGGAATATCAAGTCGTTGGCAAAAAACAAATTGCATTGTGAGTACTTTATAACCTTCGACCCCGCCGGAACGGTTCCCGCATGGATGATCAATTTATTCATCTCCGAAGGACCTTACAGCAGCCTCACCAAACTCATTCAAGAGGTCAAACAGCCCAAATACGCCAACATCAAACACAGTTGGATTAGGGAAAAGCATCCATAAATAACATAATTTCGCAAACATGGAATACCGCAGACTCGGAAAATCAGGACTACCCATCTCTGAACTCAGCTTTGGAAGTTGGATCACTTTTGGAAATCAAATAGAAAATAACATATCCGAGCGCCTCATGGACATTGCCTATGAAGCCGGGGTAAATTTTTTCGATAATGCCGAAGTATATGCCGCAGGGGAATCGGAAAAAGTCATGGGCCAAATTCTGAAAAAAAAGGACTGGTCGCGCGACTCTTACATCGTCAGTTCAAAAGTATTTTTTGGCGCGGGGCCCAAAGTGCCAACTCAACGAGGACTGAATCGAAAACACATCGTAGAAGCATGTAATCAAGCTCTCCAACGCCTGCAAGTAGACTATCTCGATTTATATTTCTGTCACCGCCCCGACAAACAAACACCCATCGAGGAAACCGTTTGGTCGATGCACCAACTCATCCTCGCCGGAAAAATTCTCTACTGGGGAACTTCGGAGTGGAGCGCGCAAGAAATCATGGAAGCGCATATGGTCGCCCAGCGGTATAACCTCATCGGCCCGGTAATGGAACAACCCCAATATAACATGTTGGTGCGCGACAAAGTAGAAGTGGAATACGATCAGATATACAAAACCGTAGGTCTGGGAACAACCATCTGGAGTCCGCTCGCCTCGGGTTATCTAACAGGGAAATATCTAAACCAACCCCCATCAGAATCACGCCTAAATCGCGCCGAACTTGGTTGGCTTTCAGAAAAACTCTTGCAAGAAAACAACCGAAAAATCGTTGGTGAACTCGTGGAATTTGCAAAAGAAATTGACGTTTCGATGCCCCAACTCGGCGTAGCATGGTGTCTAAAAAACCCCAATGTGAGCACTGTCATTTTGGGCGCAACCAAGACTGAGCAACTCGAAGAAACCCTGAAATCGACTGAAATCCTGCACAAACTCACCCCTGATGTGATGGAGCACATCGAAACCATACTTCAAAACAAGCCCCAACATCCGCTGTACTAACTGTGGCATAAGGTTTGCACATTTGGCGCGAATGAAATTTCGTGGTACGCTACTGATGTCGACTGTTTTCCTAAGCCTTCTCGCTTGGATCGGCACATCAAACGCAGACCCCATCGAAAAAGCACTCAAACTCATTCGCATTTCTTCCAAATCTGCAAAACCCATTTCCAAACTCCGAAAATCTTCGGTACCAAAAGACACAAATCAGGCAACGCAAGATATCGCTCAACTAAATCAACAAGAAGCGGCCCTCATCTTATTCAAAAGGAGATTCACCAAAGACAGCACCAATCCTGTGCTCTATCACGCGCAAGCACTGCTGACTAACAACAAAGAATCCGATGCCCAACTCCAACTAGCCTTAACGGCAATGCAATATTGGGGGACGACAACAATCAGCAAGGCCGGGAAAGACAAATCAGGGGAAATTTGGAAAAAATACGACAATAAATATGGTGTAACCTACAGAAATACGGACACCTTGCTTTACAATTTGACACAGATATGGTGGACGCAAAAACCGAATTATAATTTAGAGCATGCAAGAAAATTATTGCATGAGATAGAATTCCATCACGAACGTATTTCTAACTATCAAGTCGCCATTCAACGCATCGAAGATGAGACTTTTAATCAAGCTGTAGCCAAACTCAAAACGCCAGCAGATACTGCCTTCCATGCCCCAAAATTTGAATCGATCGCCCTCAAATCACACCACAAACTCATTGAATTTCAAAAAGAATACATCGAACGTTTAGAATTCGATTCATTGATGCACTCGCGGGATATACAAGCGTTATCGGCCCGAAGATCTCAATTGCTAAAAATCAAAAAGCCCACCCAACAGGTAAAGTTGATGATTCAACAAGCCGAAGATACCCTAGTGCAATGGGAATATGAATTGGCTTGCAGCGAGGACCAAGAATCGAGCTATTTACGTTTCCTCAAATCATACCCAAAAGCACCGCAAAAGAATTCGATTTTGCAAAAACTAGATGCGATGGCTTTTGAACGGGCACAACAAATCAATACGGTTGAGGCGTATGAAAACTATCTCAAAAACCAGCCCCAGCCGCCAATTGGTCGACAAGACCTCACGATGCGCGCGCAATTTCTACTTCGAGCCCTCACTGTAATTCCCGTGCCATTTGCTTACACCAACAAAGACGGATTTTACTTCGCCGATTCATCAACCGGTCAGCCCTGGATGGAATTGGACTATAAAATGGCCTACCCTTTTGCGTTGAATAACAACAAATCGCAGTTCGTTGAAAACGGCTCAACGCTTATCCCAGGCTGCGCACTGGTGATGCGAACAGATACCTTTGGCCTAATAGAATACAGTTACATCACAAAGGATGGAAAACCCTTTACCAAAAACAATTACGAAACAATTTATCAGTTTAGTAGCAGCATGGCCTTTGTTCAACGCGGCGGCAGATGGGGCATTCTCAATTACCGCGGCAAAGAATTGTTGCCCTGCAAATTCGAAAATTTACGATACGATACCGCAGCCCATCGAGGAGCATTAAAAACGAACAAAAAGTGGGCGCTCTTCAACGAATCCGGCAAGCTAATCACCCCGCCCAAATACGATGCAATAGGTTTTGAAACATGGGAAAACGAACCTACCGAATCCCCCGCCAAACTGTGGATTAAAAATCGATGCGCCGCCCAAATCAACGGAAACTGGGCCTTGATTGATACGCTAGGAAATTCACTAACCCCCTTCGCATACGAAAGCATGACCTCACTGCCTTTTGGTCGTTTCATGGGCAAAATCAACGATGGATACTGCCTTTGGCGCGATACCATTCAATGCAGTGCGGAATACTCTGAGGCCGTGGATTTTGGCAAACCCTATACCCTAGTCCAACAAAAAGGTTGGGGAATTATTGATACCCTCGGAAGAATTTTGGTGCCCCCGATTTATGAAAAAGCCCTCTTGGTAGGTAGTACAGTGGCGCTTCTGAAGAACAAAAAATGGAATTTTTATTACTCTCGCGGGGAATTCAATTTACCCATCAAAGGCGCGATCGACGATTTTAGAATGCATGGCGATGGAATGGTTTTCGCACGTCAAAAGAAAAATTGGATCCTCTATCACGCCTACACCAAAACTGTGAGGAAAGTTAAAACTACTGATTTACAACAACTTACAGACACTTTACTCCTAGAACCCATTGGTAATAGTTGGTTTATAACGCATGCGAACGGCAAAATATTATTGTCGGATAGCCTCAGCAGCCTTAGCAAACTAAACGACCATGAATGGTTGGCGAGCAAATCATCGGGCACAGGATTGTTGTGTTTACCATCCATGCAGTGGAGCCTAAAGCCAAAATATCAAGAAATCATCGTGTCGCAAAAACCATCGCATTATATGGTAAAGAGCAACGAAAAATGGGGCGTGGTCAATAGTTTCGGCGATATAATTGTACCTATCATTTACGATGCGATAACCGATACCGAATACCCTGGATATTGGTATGCATTGCAGGGAGAAAAAACCCTTTGGATTAATGCATCTGGTGCTGCCTTGTTGGGTAAATAACGCATGCCACTGGCTTCTTTTTTGAATGCCGCATTAGCCTGTACGATTTTGGGCCGATTGTACGCAAAACTTTGGCGCGCAGCCTCCCCTTTGTTTATCTTTGCAAATCGGTATCGATTTAATACCATTGCCTCAACAATACATGGTCCCGTAGTAGAATGGATACTACGAATGCCTCCGGAGCATTAGATACAGGTTCGATTCCTGTCGGGACCACC
>JBEGUW010000120.1:0-6033 GCA_041178665.1 Bacteroidota bacterium | reverse complement strand
GATTGCAGGGACTTTGCAGAGTGAATTTACGATGTATTTGGATAGCGTTACTACCATCTACCACCCATTTGTGAAGGTGAATTTCATCTTTAAGGACAACAAATTAATCATCGATAGGGGTGAGGAAGGGTTGATGCGTGTGCCATTTCAAGATAATTTTCACAACGTAAACATTGATGTACAGCAAGTTCGTTGGATTGTTACGGAGCCATTTGTTGATTTCGACAATGTGAACAATGAGATGGAGGCCAGGATTTCTTCAGACGATTTCTTTCGTGACATTTTATACAATCGATTGCAAGGTCCTTTGAGGTCGCATCCGTTGGAAGGTTTGGTCGCCTACTATAATCGACAACCAGAAGATCCCATCGCCAAGCAAATGGAGAAGGATATCAAAAACTTGATGTTGTCTAAGGATCCAGCCGATAAGGCAAAATTGGATGCCAAACTTAAGCAGTTGCAAGCGCAGAAAGCCAAAACGCGTGAGTTTTACAAGGCAGATCAGCGCATCAAATTTTCATTGGATGACTATGCATTTTTTCAGAAAACCCAGAAAGAATACCTGGTAGTTCCATTTCTTGAATTGCATGATCAGGGATACATCAATTATTTACAGGATCAAGACAGCGTAACCCTGTTGCCGAAAGCGTTTCGATATGTGCAAGCGCATCAGAAATCAAGGGATTACGATGTGATTCGAATTTCTTCCATCATCGGGAAACGTTCCAATTTTACGTTGAATCTGTTGAGCAATGAAATGACTTTGGAAGGGGTTTCTAAGTTCTTCTTCTCCGATTCTCAAAACGTAATTGTGGTGCCAACAGAGCAGCAGGTGACATTGACCAAGAATCGTGGTTTGCGCTTTGGCGGACAGTTGAGGGCGGGGAGATTCGATTTTTACGGTAAAAAATACGTTTTCAATTACGGTCAGTTCAACATAGCGATGTCGGCCGTTGACTCATTGCAAATGTACTTTCCAGATTCTTCAGGACGCAGATTGGTGCCCATCAAATCGGTGTTGAGGAATGTGAGTGGGACGTTATACATCGACAAGCCCAATAACAAATCGGGGAATAAGGACTATCCGGAGTATCCCATTTTTGTATCGGACAAGGGGAGTGAGGTGTTGTATGATAAGCCGCATATTCATGGCGGGGCCTACGAAGGCGATAAGTTCAAGTTTGTGGTGGATCCGTTCACAATCGACAGTTTGGACAATTTTACGATTGCGGGTTTGCGCTTTGAGGGTAATTTTATTTCTGATGGCATTTTTCCTGAGTTTAGGCATTACGTGACCATTCAAAAGGATTATTCATTGGGTTTCATCAAACACACGCCTCCCGGTGGTTATTCGATGTATCGTGGCAAGGGCTTGGGTGATATGACCATGAATTTGAGTGAAGAGGGTTTTTATGGCACCGATGGCACAATCAGCTATCAAGGGTCGAAAAGTGAGTTTTCAAAGATTTTGTTATTGCCCAAAAAGGCGGTGGGTGTGTTGAATCGATATGATTTGACCGAGAATACCAAGTTCCCAGAAACCCATGCGGTGATGGCCAATATGGAATGGAATCCTTATCAGGATGAATACAAAGTGACCAATGGGGCAACGCCAATCAAAGTGTTTAAGGTGGGTCATGATTTCACGGGTACAATGACACAATCTCCGAGTGTGATGAAGGGCAACGGAACTTTGGCATGGGAGCAGGCCCGATTTACCAGCGCCGAACAGATCTTTGGTCCAAAAAAGACATCGGCCAAGCAAGCCAGTTTACAGATTTATGCGGCTGATTCTTCGCGGTTGGCTTTTGAGACTAGCAATATCAATGGAACGATGGATTTCAATACGCGCATCGGAACATTTACCAAAAACGAGGCGGGTTCAATGACCAAGTTTGATTACAATATGTATCAGACCAATCTCACGGATTACAAGTGGGATATGGACAAGAAGATTATTCAGGCCAGGGTGGGTCCATCTTTGGCAGGTCAGACCCCGATTTTTGCGAGCACAAACCCTACGCAAGGCGGTTTGAGTTTTGAGGCGAAGAAAGCGGATTACAGTTTGGTGGATTATACGCTGAAGATTAGTGAGATTCCTTACATCGACATTGCTGATTCCAGATTGTTCTTGAAGGATGGTAAGGCAACGGTGAGAGCCAATGCTGATATGGATCATTTGGATAGCACTCGTTTGTTGGCCGGCAGGGATAATAAGTTCCATGAAATTTATAAGCTGCGGGTTAAGGTTTACGGGAAGAATAAGATTCGTGGTAACGGCTATTATCAGTATGTCAACAGTAGGGGCGGTAGGCAAGAGTTTTTCTTGGATAGTGTGATCGTGAACGACAATCAGCGTGTAGAAGGGGTGGGTAAGATCGCCGAGGAAAACAATTTCACTTTGGAGACCAAAATCGGATACAAGGGCTTTGCTCAGATCGAAAGTACAGAGAAGTTAATTCGATTTACCGGGTATGTGAAGCCTTTACATACGTTTAAAAACATTTATCCTTCGGCTTGGATTCGGTTCGATAACCGTGTGGATCCCAAAGATGTGGTGTT
The DNA here is from genome assembly GCA_041178665.1 of Bacteroidota bacterium. Classification (GTDB taxonomy): domain Bacteria; phylum Bacteroidota; class Bacteroidia; order NS11-12g; family UBA955; genus UBA955. Next base: position 3,471 of record JBEGUW010000120.1, on the reverse strand, counting down.
GGATATGAGCGATCCGCGCGACAAAGACAATAAGAAGCAATATGTAGGATTGTTTGTGGCCAACGATTCAAGTCACGTGTATCCTTTGATGTATTCTTGGAAACGCAGGTATTCCGACGATGATGTTACGAACGATACCGGGATTTTCTATTACGATCACAAGACGGAGAGTTTCTATGCCGGCAGTAAGTCGAGGTTGCGCGATGGTGGCTTGAAAGGCAGTTGGATTCAGTTTAACGAGAAAGATCACACGATTCACGCGGAAGGACCTTTGGATTTTGGATTGGAGACGCCAAACATTCACTTCAAGAATGCGGGTACGGCAGATTTGTATCGAGGGGATAGTTCGTTTGTCTTTAACATGGCGATGATGTTGGATTTCCCTATGCCTCAGGATTATGTGACGGCGTTGGTGGCTTTGATCAACGAGAACGGTGGGACTACTTCCTCGGTGAATACTGACTTCTTTAAGCGGTGTTTGGGCGAGATGATGGAAAATGAGAAGAGCGCACGTCAGGCCCTTGCCAACTTGGAGAAGAATGGCGAATTGACAGGCAAAGACGAGGCGAATTATGCCTTTGTTTTGAGCGATGCGACTTTCCGTTGGGACAGCAAGATGCGGGGTATGTACTGCGACGATATCGTTTCGGTGGCCAGCATCGCAGGGAAGCCTATCAATAAGAGTTTAAGGGCGACGATGTTGTTGGAGCACAAGCGGAGCGGTCAGAATATGTATATGTATTTGGAGCTCGGGGCGAAGGATTATATTTATATCAATTTGACGAAAACGGTGGCCAATATTTATTGTTCGGATGAGAAGATGCAGGGCGTGTTGGCTGCTACGATGAGCAAGATTAAGGCCGAAGGGTTCTACATCAGACCGGCAACCGAACGTCAGGCCGAGAAGTTTATTCGTCGATTTGAGGAATAATCCCTTAGTATTTCACATCCGTTAGGTGGAGGCCTTGGGCCGGCGCGGACGCGCCGGCCTCACTTCTTGAACCGCCCACGAAAATGGCTTCAAAATCTGCGGGTGAGATTTTCCCTTGTCCAACTTCTACCATCGTTCCAACCAATGCCCTTACCATATTTCGAAGAAATCGATTTGCCTGAATCTTAAAAGTGTATCCTGCTTCGGTGATGGTCCACTCGGCAATAAACACTTCGCACATGGGGTTGCCATTGGGGATTTCTCCCTTGCAAAAGGCTTGAAACGGGTGTTTGCCAATAATTGCGACAGCACATTGATTCATTGCGGCCACGTTGAGCTCTGATGCAAGCCACCAAGAAATATTTGTGGTGAATGGGTTCTTTGATCGATGAATGTGATAATGATATTCACGTCGCGTAGCTGAAAATCTTGCATGAAAATCCTCATTTACGGCCGTGATTTTTTTGATGCCAATGCTGTTCGGGAGCATCTTGTTTAGTCGGATGTCTAAATCAACGGGGATTGTGTCTGGGCCATCAAAATGAGCCACGAAGTAACTCGCATGGACGCCGGCATCGGTCCTTCCGCAACCCATCGTTTCGATTGTTTGATTACAGACTTGACTCAGCGCTTTGTCGATTTCGCCCTGAACGGTAATCGTATTGTTCTGAACTTGCCAGCCCCCAAAATGGGTGCCTTCGTAGGCCAATTCAATTTGATAACGCATGTTACAAATTCTCGTAAATGATCGCACAGCCTTGTCCAACCCCAATACACATGGTAGCCAAGCCATATTTTAACGACTTATTGCGATTCATGTGGTGAATAAGTGTGGCGGAAATGCGTGTTCCCGAGGCGCCTAAGGGATGACCGATGGCGATGCTTCCCCCATTGGGGTTCACGATGCTTCGATCGATGCCCAGGGTTCTCATGCTGGCTAAAACCTGTGCGGCGAAGGCTTCGTTGAGCTCAGCAACATCTAGGTCTTGAACGGTAAGCCCTGCATTTTTTAACGCTTTTTGCGTTGCCGGAACAGGTCCGATTCCCATTATACTTGGATCAACACCTGCTGCACCGATTCCGGCCACACGTGCCATGGGTGTTAGGCCCAATTGCTTTACCATTTCTTCCGAGGCTAGTATGCAAACGGCTGCGCCATCGTTGATGCCGGAGCTATTTCCTGCGGTTACCGAACCTCCTTCTTTGAATGCCGGTTTTAGCGATGCAAGGATGCTGACTTCACTGAGACGGGGATGTTCGTCGGTGTTAAAAAGGATTGCATCGCCCTTTTTTTGAGGAATGGGAACGGCTACAATTTCTTGGTTAAAGAGTCCGGCTGCTTGCGCATTTTTCCAATTAAGTTGGGTTTCATAGGCAAACAGATCTTGATCTTCCCGGGAAATATTGAATTGCTGGGCGACATTTTCTGCGGTTTCACCCATAGAAAAAGGATGATACATCTTGGCCAACGTTTTATTTGTAAACCTCCATCCAATGGTGGTATCGTAAATTTCTGGAGTTCTAGAGAAGGCTGCATCGGCTTTGGCCATCACAAAAGGAGCGCGCGTCATGCTTTCTGTACCGCCGGCAACTATCAAATGGGCTTGGCCTGATGCAATCGACATGGCGCCATTCATGATGCTTTGAAGTCCGCTAGCACACAATCGGTTTACTGTGTATCCAGGAACAGAAGTAGGAATTCCTGCCATTAACGATGCCATTCTCGCCACGTTTCGGTTATCCTCGCCGGCTTGGTTTGCAGCGCCCAAAATCACCTCGTCGATAGCGGTAGGGTCGATGTTTGGGTTTCTGGCTAAAATCGATTGAATTACATGGGCGGCGAGATCATCGGGTCTAATTGCGGCGAGGGTGCCACCAAATTTGCCTACGGGCGTTCGCAGAATGTCAATCACATAAACCGGAGTCTTCATTCTGCAAAATTCAACAATTTCATTGATTACGCATCGGTAAATTTTATATTTGCTTCTTTATGCAGCAAAGGCGTTCGATAGGAGGGTTGAAATACTTCAACCAAACGATCGAAAATTACAACTCGAAAAAGAATGGATGTCGGAAATAGCGGGTTTTGGTTTGTTATCAATTATCGGCTTACCTTTTATGAGCCTTATCTAAAACAATTAAGAAATTGAAAAAAATAATTTTAACAGTTTCTTTTATCTGCCTAACGGGCATGGTTTACGGCCAAGAAAATAGTTTGCCTCGGGTGGACAGTACAAAAGTAAATAGGGCCGACACCACAGACGTTGAATCGTTTGAGGAGGTGTTGGTTTCATCGCAGCGTTTTGCGCAAAAAAGGAAGGATTCTCCCAGACAAATTGAAGTCGTTAGTGCCAAGCGCTTGGCAGAATTGCAACCCGCCACATTGGGCGATGCCTTGATCAGTACAGGTCAGGTGTTTGTACAAAAGAGTCAAATGGGTGGAAGTTCTCCAGTTTTAAGAGGGTTTGAGGCGTCCAGAGTACTGATGGTGATAGACGGCGTTCGGATGAACAATGCCACGTTTCGCGCGGGACATTTAC